>JALYUO010000404.1 GCA_030853735.1 Chloroflexota bacterium | reverse complement strand
GGTAGCCGCCGTCGCCGCGCACATCCACGCCGGGGGCGAGGCGGGCGCTGCTGTTGCGGATTTCACAATCGGGCGGCACGCGCAGTAAGAGATGCCAGCCGCCGTTGCCGGAGCGGGCGGCGACGGTCTGGCGCAGGGCGGGACCGTAGACCGCCCACCAGGCTCCCGCGCCGTGGGCGGGGTCACAGTCAATGGCGATCAGCCCGGCCCCGGTCGCCAGCCCGATATTGCGGCGCCCGTCGGCGGTCCACCAGGCGCGGATGGTGACGGGGTCCCAGGTGGCGGTATGGAAGCCGGGACTGCGGATGGGCCGCTTGGAGCGCGGAGCCAGCGGGAAGACCCGCCAGCCGTGTTGGGCGTAGGCCAGGGCCGTCTGGCCCAGTGAGCCCAGCGCTGGGGGCGCGGTGGTCGGCGGGTGGAGTAGGTCGGCCAGGGTGGTCATCGGCCCCTCCTTTCGTTGCGCGGGCCGGGGGTGGGGGTTAGGCCGCGCGGGGCAGGGGGTCGCCGGTCGGCTGCTGTTGGGCCGCGAAGTAGCGCGTGACCTGTTGGGCTAGGAAGGGGTCGATCACCGTATGAGGGTGGTGACAGGCGACCGGCGCGGCCAAGCCCAACGCGGCCACCCCGTCGGCGAAGAAGGTCTGATAGGTGATGGTGGTATGGCGCGCCCAGTGCCAGCGGTCGGCGGGATCGTAGTCACCGGGGCGGAAGCGCAGCGTGCGCGTGCCGGCGTCTACCGGGTGGGGCAGCGAGAACAGCCCCCGTTCCAGCCCCGCCAGGAACAGTTGGAGGCTGAAGGCGACGGTGTTGACCAGTGGGCGGGTGGTGCGCCGTTCCAGGTAGGCCACGGTATGCACGGCCTGGGGCACCAGCGCCAGCAGGTCGGCCAGGGTCCAGGGCGCGCCCCCGGCGGGGCGGGGGGTGCCGACCAAGCCCAGTGCCTGCACATGGGCGGCGACGGCGGCCACGGCAGCGGAGTCGGCGCTAAACGTGGCCTGTTGCGCGCGGATCCACGCCTGGGGGGTCAGGGCGACAAAACGGATGCCGGTCGGGTCGATTAGACCCGGATCGAGGGTGCAGACGGTCGGCAGATAGAGCGTGCTGAAGAGCGTCGCCCCTTGCGGTCCGCCGGTGACGCGCTGCTCCAACGCCTGGTAGCCGGCGCTTTTGAGCAATTCCAGGTAGCCGGTGGGGGCGCTCCCGCCATAGACCAATTGATCCCGATAGGGTTGCACGATCGCCCGGCGGCCCAGGCGCAAGTTCGCGAGAAAGGGGCGCATGGCCCCTTCGCCGGCGACAAAGGTGGCATAGACCGGGCGGATATTCTCCGCGCCGCTGCTGCCACCGCCCCACCAGTCGCCGGCGGCGACATAGCCGACCAGCCCGGCGCGAAACTCGCGGGTTTTGGCGACGACTTTGGGCGCTTTGCGGCGGGCGCTGGGTTTGGGCGGGTTTTTGGGTTCTTTGGGTTCGATAATGACCTCAAAGCTGGGCATCGCGGCACCTCCAGGGCCCGCGCCCGGCGTAGGGTGGCCGGGGGCGGGTAGGGGCTCACGGGCAAGTTACGCCGCGTCGAGCAGATCAAACAGGTTGAGTTGGGTAACGGTCGTCCCGGTCGGGCGGGGCGTGCTGCGCGGGGCGGTGGGGGTCGCCGCCGGCAGCGGGGTATCGAACAGGGTCAACTGGATGCTCGGCCCCGTCGTGCGGACGATGGAGGGTGCGGCGAGCAGCCGCGGTGCCTGGCGGCCGGGGGCGGCGGCGACACTGACAGGGACGTATTGATGCTTGCGGGTCGCCGTACCTTCGAGGATGGCGTAGATAGCCTGGCCCATGCTCAACACGGCCAGTTGCGCGGCGGCCACGTCGCTGCCGGCGGCTCCGGCGGCTTCCAGTTGGCTTTGCAGATCCAGCCCATCGGTTTGTTCGGAGGCGCTGGTTTTGCGGGCCAGTAGGTCGAGCGCGATCTCCTGGGCGGTGGCGGCGTAGACCGGCACCCAGATTGCGACCGCCTGGGCGGGGTCGGAGCCGATACGATGGATGCGCCCGTTGGCCTGGCGCCAGGTGAGCGCGTTGGCGGTGGTTTCCAGCCAGATCGCCGTGGTGAAGTAGGGGGTCAGGCAGTTCAGCCCGGTCTTGACGGCTTCCGGGTTGACGATCAGTACCCGGCGCTTACGGCCGATAACCATGTCGCGCAACCATTGCTCGCGGTGGGCGGTATCCACCTTGTTGCTGTCGAGGTAGATCGCCTCCACCCCGGCCTGCTCGCGCAACAACCGTAGATAGCGGGTGATCAGGCGGCTGTTGCCGGTGTGGCGCACAAACAGGATCAGATTACGTCCGGCGGCCAGCTGAGTCCGCACCTGCTCCAGCAGCCAACGTTCTTTGGGCAGGATGGTGGCCGCCGGCAGTAAGGGTGCGACGGCGACCCGGCCCCCGCCGGCGCTTTCTGAGTAGCACACTTCATAGGCCGGTTGGCCGCTGACCAGGGTGTTGCCCACGTCGGCGGTGCCCAGGTCGAGATAGCTGCCGAGTTCGTTCATGGCACCCCACAGGCGACCCTGCAGCGCGGTAAAGCAATCGGCCTTGATCTGGGCGACCAGCGTGGCTTGCAGCTTGCCGTAGTGGGTGAGCAGGGTGTGCCCGTCGCTATCCTCGGCCGCTAGGGTGAGCGCGACCGGCTGTTCGGTCTTAACCGGCAACTCATAATCCAGGTCGGTTTTGTGCAGCACAGCGGCGTTGGGTAGCAGATAATCCACTAGGAAGCTGGGCATCACGCCGGGGGCTTCGCCCAGCGTGCGGATGGTGTCGTCCTGCTCTTCTTCGCGGCGTAGGCTATGGGTGCCGTAGGCTTGCACGGCGCGGTCGCCGTCGCCGTCTTTGAACGACTTGAGGGTTTTCCAGTAGCCGTAGCGATTAACGAAGCGGCCTTTGGCCTCGGGACCGAACTCGCGCGCGAAGTCCGGCACCAGGTTGCGGAAGTTGGCAAACAGCGAGGAGGCGTAGCCGCCCATCAGGCTGCCGGTGAGGGCCAGCACCGGGGTGCGCGGCAGGTGGGCCAGCAGTTGGGCCGCTTGCTCCTGGGCCGAGCCGACGGTATTAAACTCCTGCACCTCATCGAGGACCACTAGGTCAAAGCGGTGGGGGGTATGGCGGGCGATATAGCGGGCCAATGGATAGCGGCGGGGGTTCGCGGTGGCCTGATACAACGGCTCATCGCAGCGTTGGGCGCGCAAGCCGCCCAACGCCAGCAGGCGGTCCAGCGCGAGGCGGGCGCTCGCCGGGTCGGCGCAGCAGGCCGTGAGCCCCGGCCGCGGCTGCCAGGTCAGGGTGCCGTCGTCCAGGTTGATATTCCACGCGGTCCAGGCGCTACTATCCAGGGTGCGGTAGCGGCGGCGCTCTTCGATGCCGCGGCGCTGGTAGGGGTGGGTCACCAACTCCACCGCGTCGTTTGTCTGCCCGTCCAGATGGCGGAGGGTCGCCGCGAGTCCCGCCCAGAGTTTCCCCGCGTTGGGTCCGCCGGCGGGCGCGTCGTGGGCCTGGAGGTCGGTCTGGAGCGCGTGGCGGTCTGCAGCGGGTAGCAGCAGCAACCAGTGCCCGACGGCTGCGCGCCAGTGGGTTGCGGCGGTGCGCTGCTCCGTGGCCGCTTGCGCGGCGGTCGCGTCCACCGCGATCCAATCGCGGGGTTGGGCGCGGGTGAGCGGATACACCTGCTGGATTAGGGGGGTGAGTACAGCTGGGCGGCGGGCATCGTCCAGCGCCAGCAGCAGCAGGGTGAGGATCTGCAAGGTGTCGGCGAGGTGGGGGGC
>JALYUO010000374.1 GCA_030853735.1 Chloroflexota bacterium | reverse complement strand
GCCTACAACAGAACAGTCACTTGTCCAGCCGACACGGCACAGTCCACCCCGTCCCAGCCCGCACAGGCGGGCTTCGTAGCGGTAGCGGCGAGTTTAGTCGCCCAGTCCCGCATCCCCACCAGCGCGGCAAGCAGCGCCCCTACATTCCGCATTCCGCATTCCGCATTCCGCATTCACACCGCCGTAGCGGCCAGGATCAGGCGCGGCGAGTCGGCGGCGTAGGGGGCCGGTGCATAGTCGCCGTAGACGGCGGCCAGCGCAAAGCCCGTGCGTTCCAGCAACAATTGCGCCTCCCAGCGATAGGTATAGCGGATGATCTGCGGGATGGTCGTGCGCCGCAGCCGGCCGTCGGCGGTCTCCTCGTCATAAATCCAATGGACCTGCTGCTGCTGTTCGGCGGCATCCCACTGCCCACTGACAAACTTGAGGATACGCCCACCGTCGGGCTGCGGCCACGTCGCCTGATGGACCAGTTCGCCGTTGGCCGGGAAGGGGCCGGCCGCTTCGACCGGACTGAGATCGATCAGCAGCCGCCCGCCGGGAGCCAACAGGCGGCGCACGCCCGTCAGCGCGGCGATCTGATCGGCCTGCGTCGGCAAGTAAGCAAAGCTGTTGAGCGCGCAGATCACCAAGTCGAAAAGGCCAAGGTCGGGCGGCAAGGCTTCCATGCGCGCCGCCACCCAACGCACGCGCAGATCGCGGGCGGCGGCATGGGCCTGGGCCAGCCGCAACATCGCCGGGGCCGCGTCAATCCCCGTGCAGCTATGGCCCGCATAGGCCAGCGCCAGCGCCACCCGCCCCGTGCCGCAGCCCAGTTCCAGTACGCGCGCCGGACTGCCGGGTTGCGGGGCGACTTCATCGGCGGCGGCGATAAAAAAGTCGAGATCCAGATCGTAATCGCCGTATTCCAGGTCATAGAACGGGGCGAAGCGGTCGAGCAAAGCGGCCTCAGCCACAAGGTCGCGCATCTGCGTGTCAGGCGGATCAGCCGTCATGCGGCTCCATGGGCGGCACCGGCGTGGCCCGCCCATCCTCGCCAATCGCCACAAAGACGAAGCGCCCGGTGCTGGTCAGCACCCGTTCGCCACTGGTGATCTCCTCGGCCCAAACCGCCACATCAATCTGCATCGAAGTGCGGCCCACGCCCACCAGCCGCGCATGGACCGTGACCAGCGCGCCGATCTTCACCGGCGCATTAAAGGTCATCTCTTTGATCAGCACCGTGGCGACCCGACAACGGGCATGGCGCGCCGCGCAAACCCCCGCCGCCGTGTCGGCCAGCTTGGTCACCGATCCGCCATGCACAAAGCCCTGCGAATTGGCGTCTTCGGGCAACATCTGGTAGGCCAGCGTCGCTTCGGCGCGCGGCACCGCTTCGCGCTGGATTGCGCGCTCACTGTGCGGTTCAGTCATGCACCACGCCCTCCGTGTCCGCTTTGAGATAGCGGCCCAGCCATTCGGTGATCGCGTCCAGCCGCCCCACGCGCATCTTGGGCGCGCCCGCCCGCGACAGTTCGTGGCTCGCGCCGGGGAAATAGACCAGCTCGGACACTTTGCCCAGCCGTTTGAGCGCGACGTGCATCTCCTCGGCCTGTTCCAGGTGGCAGCGCAGATCGTCCGCGCCGTGCGTCAGCAACACCGGCGTAGTCACCGCCGGCGCATAGGCCAGCGGCGAATGCTGCCACAGCGTCTGGTAGGCATCGGGCCGGCTGAACAGCGGCAGGAACTCCCAATCCTCCAACACCCAGCCCGCATCGCTGGTGCCATACATACTGATCAGATTGGTCACGCTGCGTGAGGCCACGGCGGCGCGGAAGCGATCCGTATGGCCGATGATCCACAGCGCCATATAGCCGCCATACGAGCCGCCGCTGACCGCCAAGCGCGCCGCGTCCACATAGCCTTTGTCCAACAACACGTCTACGCCGCGCATCAAATCGTCATGGGCCACCGCGCCCCAGTCATAGCGCAGCGCGTCCGAGAACGCCTGACCGTAGCCCTGCCCGCCACGGGGGTTCATATAGAACACCACATAGCCCTCGGCGGCCAACAGTTGGAACTCATGGAAAAAACTGAAGCCATACATCAGGTGCGGCCCGCCGTGAATGCACAGCACCGCCGGATACTTGCGGCTAGGATCGAAGTCCGGCGGCTTGATGATCCAGCCTTGCAGCGGCGTGCCGTCCGGCCCGTCGAAGCGGATTTCTTCCGCCGGACAGGGCGGGCGCTCGGCAAACAGCTTGGCATTGACCTCGGTCAAGCGCCGCTCCCCCGTCACGCTCCAGTCGGCGGCCACGTCGGCGGCAAACACATCGCGCGGCTGGGTCGGCGTGGAGACGGTGTAGACCACGCGCTGATGGTCGGCGCTGAGAGCCGGGTTGACCACCTCGCGGTCGCCGCCAATGACCTCCACCGGCGCGCCCTGCCCAGCGGCGGCGAAACGATAGACCCCGCAACGGCCCCAACTGCTGAGAACCATCAAGATAGCCGTACCGTCGGGGGTCCAGATCGGCAGATGCGCGGCTGCGGCCAGCTTGCTGTCGCTGAGAACCATATTATCTATCGGGCGATCCAGGCTGCCGCTGAGGTCCAGCCGTTCGCTGCTGCTGTCTGCGCCGGGTCGGAAGGGTACGACATAGAGGATATTGTTGGAGCCGAAGCCCCACTCCGGCCCGCGCTCATGGCCCACATAGGCCAGCCGCGTGCCGTCGGGACTCCAGGCCGCTTGCGCGGCGATGCCCGTGCCGCCCGTGATCTGCTGCAACACGCCGCCCGCCGCCGGCACCACAAACAGGTCGGCCCCCAGGTCCAGGTCGGGGTCAGCGCGGCGGTTGGCCGCAAAGGCCAGCCACTGGCCGTCGGGCGACCACGCCGGCGCGCTGTCCTCGTAGTCGCCGTCCGTCAGTTGGCGCGGTTCGCCGGCGCTGGCCCCCTCCTCATCCAGATCCTGCAACCAGATATGCGTATAGCGGCCCGGCCAATAGCCGTCACCGTCATGCTTAAAGCGCAAACGGGTGATGCGCTGCGGCTCCTCTTTGCGCGCTTTGGCCGCCGCCTCTTTGCGCTTTTTGTGTTCAGCCTCGGTCTCGAACGCCTCCGCCGCCGGCGCGGGGTCGGCGGGGCCAATGGCGGTGAGGAAGGCCAGCGTGCGGCTATCGGGCGACCAGACCGCGCTGCCCGCGCCGTGTGGCGTGTGCGTCAGCCGCCGCGCCTCGCCCCCGTCCGCCGCCAGCAGCCAGACCTCGCGGTGCCCACTGCGCGTGCCGACAAAGGCCAACCAGCGCCCATCGGGACTCCAGACCGGCCCACTATCGCGCCCTTTGCCGTGCGTAAACTGGCGCGCCTTGCCCGCACCCTCGGCATCCACCAGCCACAGGTGCGCGCGATACGTGTTCTCCTCGCTGTCCGTATGCGCCAGGCTAAACACCACCCGCCGCCCATCAGGATGCAGGGCCGGCTCCCCCACAAAGCGCAAGCGAGTCACATCCGCCGCCGAAATCCGCGTAGTATCCACCGAGGTCTCAGTCATGGGGTCTCCGTCAATAGGGCCAAGGGGCCATCCAGCGCCAAGCGGGCCTGGGCCGGCTTGTTGCGCCGATCATCTTGGGGTATACGTTGCGTGCGTGGGTCCAGCGAGTCGAACTCGACAAACGGTAGCGCCAGCCGCGTGCGACTCATGGCGACGTAATCAGGGTTGATGTCAATCCCGATCCAATGGCGGTGCAACACATCGGCCACCCGGCAAGTGGTGCCACTGCCGACAAACGGATCGACGATCAGATCGCCCGGATTAGAACTCGCTTTGATAATCAATTCGAGTAAGGCTTCCGGCTTTTGGGTGGGGTGATCCTGGCGTTCGGCGCTACAGTAATGCACATGAGAGAACTGCCAGACATCGCCGGGGTTCGCGCCTTGCATATTATTGCGCTCACGATAGTATTTTTGCGGAATACGTACCGCATCCAGATTGAAGGTAAACTCCTTAGTTTTCGTGAAAAACAACACATCCTCATGGCGCGGCGAAAATCCGGTCTTGCGACCCATGCCTTGCGTGTAATGCCAAGTGTTCCAACTATTAAAACAAAGCTGAAACTCTTCCTCCAACAGCACAAATAATCGCGCAATAAAGCGCACCCCCATAAAAACATACAGCGAACCGCTAGGTTTGAGAGCGCGCACTGCTTCCCCCAGCCAGCCCCGCGTAAAGTCAGCGTAATCATGCCACGCTTTAAGATCGTGATTATTGCCGTAATCTTTCCCTAAGTTATACGGCGGATCGGCCACCAGCAAATCTACCGACGCAGCGGGCAGCTTCGCTAACTCTTGCTGGGCATCGCCGCAGATGAAATCATCATAGGGGGTCATGCCGGCTCCTTGATCCATCCATACTTCTTCGCCAAACGGAGCCATGTCTCCTGACCTTTGGAGCGGATAAACTTAGTATCCAGCATTTGCAGAAACTCCCAGGTGGTGCGCGGTTCCACGCTAACATAATGGATGTCGCGGATCTGAAGCTGCCCAGACCCCAATGCCGGGTTGTAGCTAATATCCGCCGCTGAGATATATTTCAAGTCGTAAACAGCATAGGAGACCACTTCCATAATGCCGTTCGTCATCCCCGTCGCCAGGTCACGGTCGCCATAGACTTTGTGTTTCAGGGAGAGGATGATGAAAATGTAGTCGGAATCTTTAACGTATTCGGATCGAATCCTGGCATAAGAAGTGATGTTAGGACGCTTCCCCGATGTCGCAATATCTTGGGCCGTTGCCTTAACGTCTACATTCGCGGAATAGTAGCGGACCCCAGCAGAGTTTGATCTAAACTGAAGGATAACATCATAAGCAGCCAATCTTTTCCCGGCCTGCACATTGATCAAGTCGTAGCTGTTTTCGGCATCGTCGGCAATCGCCTCAAATTGCTCCACCGCCCAGGCTTCGACAAACGGCCCGGCAACTTTGTTGATATTCTCCAGCGGCAAGCCACGCTTCAAGTTAGTGCGAATGAAAATGCGGTTATTTCCTTCTGCAATGGACTGCTCAATGATAGCCGCAATCCGCCCAGTCACATAGGCCGAAGACTCTGGGTAATTGGGACTCTGGTGCGGTATCTTGAAAACGACCTGATCCATAGTCACTCACAGGGCAGGCAGCAATATTCAAGGCTTGCTGCCTGCCCATAGCGCAAAGAGCGGTCCAATTTCATCGTTCTTCGTGATCCTTCGTGTTCCTTCGTGGATCAATCCGTCGCCGGCCTAATGCTCCTCGAACAGCTTTTCGCCGGCGCGCACCTCGACCGCTAGGTGGTTTTCGGGCGGCGGGATGGTGCAGCTAAAGTTGGGG
>JALYUO010000367.1 GCA_030853735.1 Chloroflexota bacterium | reverse complement strand
GGTGTGACCTGCGCCGTTGCCCGGCGCGTGGTGCGCCTGCGGGGTGGCGGTTTTATGCGGGGCGGTGCCCTTCGGCGCGCCGGCTTTGTGGGTCGTGGGGTGCGTGGCCGGTGCATTGTGCGGGCTGTGACCGTGGGTGGGTGTGGCGGGGCCGGGTTTGCCGACGGGGCTGCTTTTCGGCGGGGTGGCGGTCGTGGTTTCCGCCACTGGGGGTGCCGTTGTTGCGCCGGCAGCGGTCGGCTTGGGCAGGCCCAACGTTTGACGCGGCGGCAGGTTGAGCGGTGGGCGCGGCACGTTGCGGGTGTCTATATCGCTCAGGTGCAGCGGCGGATCATGGGGCGAGAGGCCCGGCTCCGCGCCGTCCACCTGGGGATCGCCGCCGGATCGCCGTGTGTCGCTGAGGATCTGCGTAACATAGGCGTTGCCGTACTTGCGGCTGACTTGCTGGGTCAGCTGCTGGAACATCGCCCCATTGCCGCGCCCCACCCCCTGTGTCGCCAGCCGCTTTAGCAGTGCCACATCGGGCGGCAAGCCGTCCCGCCCCTGGATGCCCTCAATGTCACCCTGCCTGTTGGCCGGAGCGCCGGCGGGGGTCAGGGTGGCGGTGCGCCCTTCGGTCGCCTGTTGCGCGTGCCGCCGATGTTCATCCTGTGGCCTATCGTGGCGGTTAGTCATAGCAGCGATCCTTTGCCGGCGCGGCGGCAGCGGCGAAAACTAAGCAGGGATTGCGCTCAACTGGGCGGCGCTGAAGTTCGCGCCCGCCAACTGTGCGCCGGTAAAATCGGCGGCGATCAAAACTGCGCCGGTAAAGTCCGTGTTTTGCAGATTGGCAGCGCGGAAGTCGGCTCCCCAACAGTGGGCGTGGCTAAAGTCGGCTCCCTGCAAATCTGCGCCGGTGAAGCGGGCACGGGTCAGGGTAGCTTTGCGAAACAGGGTCGCCTGACCGCTTGCGCCGCAGAAGTCCGCTTCCAGCAGGTCGGCCTTGGTGAAATCGGCTTGGTTCATACGTGCGCCGGTCAGGATTACGCCATTAGCGAGGGCGCGCAACAGGACGCCCCATCCAGGCAGCAGTCGTGCAGGTCGGCCTCTTGCAAGGTCGCTTCGCTGAGGATGGCCCCGGCCAGATCAAGTCCAGGATGCGACTCGTAGGCCCAGCAGGCGCGGCCACCACGTTTGCCGGCGCTGTGATACCACAGGCGGTTCTGGGTCAGCGCGTCGGCTAATTCTGCTGAGGGTAGTGCGTATTGCGTCATCCCGTAGTTCCTTCTTTGCCGGCGCGCAAAACCACATCTAGGACACGGCGCATGGCCTCCGCCCTAGTATAACAGGTTATGAGGCGTAAGGCAAAACCGGTTGGTAGCGTAACTGTTCAGCTGGGAGCGCCTGCGGGCTGCCGCCCAGCGGCGGGTGCGGGCTCCGCGATTCGAGGATTCGCGCCGTCTGCGGGACGGTATGCCCTGGATCGCGCCGTGGGGCTACAAGTACGGCGCACAGTTGTGCGCGACTACCCCTGCGGGGCTACCACGGCCTACTGACGGAACACTTACTTGGTAGCGCGAATGGGGTATGCGGTCCAACGTTGTATGATTACGCCATCGCCTAATCGAAGTAATCTTCCGTTGCGCCGCTCATCAGGTACACAATCACAGCGATGTCGGTGACGATTGAGAACAGAGACCCAATATTGAGGGTGTTGTACGGTGTACCGATGACGATGAGAGCGAAGAACAGGCTAACCAAGATGTCAAGTGCGGCGGTGATGATGGCGCTTGCTCGCCCCCAAGCGGTGCGCTTCACGATGCCGACAACCCCCAGCATATTGCCTATCGTCAGCAATACGAGGATGCCGGTGATGAGTATGTTGGCGTTTCTTAAGTCTAATTCGTCGCTAATGAAGCGCGCAGCCACAATCAATAGCGATGCCGTCATGCGGAAGAGTACCGCGACAATGCCCCCCGGCATGGATGCCGCGCGCTTATCTGGGAAGTTGGGACGGTCGGTTAGTGGGGCGCGCACAGCGGTCAACTTGCTGGCCGGCGCGGGCGGCACCCAGCCGGCTGGTGACGATGTTGCACGGCTCGCTACGGGGGCGGCTACCGCATTCAAGGGTTGGTAGCAGGACCGGCACAGTGTCTGGCTGGGCTGAACATCTTGAATGGTCAGGCAATGGGAACAAGTGACACGATCCATAGGGAGTGTGTTCCTTCACAACTGGTTCTGCTAGCGTGCGCCGACCGGCTGTAGCACACGCGCATGGCGCAGGGCGTTGCGCGTGTCTACGATCAGGCGCGCTTGCGCTTGGATCGCAGTCCAGTCGTAGCCGGCGTGGTCGGTGGCGATCACCACGCAATCGGCGGCGGCCAGGGCGGCGGGCAGGTCGGTGACGCTGATCATCTCGATGCCCTCGTGCTGTAGGATCGGCACATGGGGATCGTGGTAGCGGACGTGCGCGCCCTTGCCTGCGAGCAGTTGGATGATGTCGAGCGCGGGCGATTCGCGCACATCGCTGATGTTGGGCTTGTAGGCCACGCCCAACACCAGGATTGCGCTGCCTTTGACCGGCTTGGCCGCCTCGTTCAGCGCGTCTTGCACCTGGGCCACCCAGTAGACCGGCATGGCGGTGTTGATTTCGCTGGCGAGTTCGATGAAGCGGGCGGTGTAGTTGAGCGACTTCATCTTCCAGCTCAGGTAGAGCGGGTCAATCGGGATGCAGTGGCCGCCGAGGCCGGGGCCGGGGGTGAACTTCATGAAGCCGAGCGGTTTCGTCGCCGCCGCGTCAATGATCTCCCAAATGTTCAGCCCCAATTTGTCGGACATGAGCAGCATTTCGTTGACCAAGCCGATATTAACGGCGCGGAACGTGTTTTCGAGCAGTTTCACCATCTCGGCGGCTTCAGTCGAGGAGACGGGCACCAGCGTGTCAATGGCCGCCGAATAGTAGGCCGTAGCGACTTCCAGGCAGGCCGGGGTTACGCCGCCGATCACTTTGGGCATAGTGCGCGTAGTCCAGCCGTCGTCGCCCGGCGAGACGCGCTCCGGCGAGAAGGCGAGGAAAAAGTCTTCGCCCACGCGCAGGTTGCCGCCATTGTTCGCCAGCAACGGCAGCACGGCCTCAGTGGTGGTGCCGGGATAGGTCGTGGACTCCAGCACGACCACCATACCGGGGTGCAGCCCACGGGCCACGGCCTCTGTGGCGTTGATGATGTAGGAGATGTCGGGGTCGCCCGTCTTCGCCAATGGGGTGGGCACGCAGATCGAGGCGGCATCGCAGTCGCGCAGGGCGGCGGGGTCCGTGGTCGCCGTGAAGCGCCCGGCCTGCACCAGCGCGGCGACGGCAGCGGCGGGTACATCTTCGATATACGACTCGCCGCGCGCAATCGCCTCAATTTTACGTGCGTCCAGGTCAATGCCGGTGACGCGGTAGCCTGCCTCGGCGAAGCCGACCGCCAACGGCAGGCCGACATAGCCCAACCCGATCACCGCGACATGGGCTTGGCGGGTGCGAAACTTGTCCAAGAGTTCGGCGCGATAATCTGTCATGGGGGCACACACCTTTACCTACGGTCATTCTGAACGCAGCGACGAGTCCGGCGCTAGTATGATAGGGGGCTAAACAGCGAAACGCAGAGGCGAGACCATACGGTTCTCAGCAGCTCTGCGTTTCAGCGCGGAATTGAGGGGCTTAGTGCGCGCTGTGGCCGGTCGTCGGGGTGCCGGCGGCGGCTTTGTTCAGGCGCGCCATTAAGCGCGACTTGCGGCGGGCGGCGTTGTTGGGGTGAATAATGCCCTTCGCGGCGGCCTTGTCGAGTGCGCTGATCGCGGTGACGACAGCGGCGGCGCTGGTTTCGGTGTTGCCGGTGTCTACGGCGCGGCGCGCTTTGCCCACATAGGTTTTGAGCGCGCTGCGGATCGGGCGGTTGCGCGCCTGCTTGCGTGCCCCGACGCGGATGCGTTTGATCGCGGATTTAATGTTAGCCAATGCGGTCTGATCCTCCTGCCTGTTTGCCTGTATAATAGCAGCGCGCTAGGCGCGGCCCTAAAAGACATAAAGGAACCTGCGCGCTGCAAGCCCAGCCGTTATTATAGCCGAAAGGATCGGAAAAAGCAAGTGCCCGACGACCGCGCTGCCGACCTAACCCCCCAGCCCCCTTCCCTACGAAGGAAGGGGGAGTCGCCGTCTAGCTCTCCTGCCTCTATAGGAGAGTTGTCTAGCTCCCCTCCCTTCGTAGGGGAGGGGTTGGGGGAGAGGTCGTCGTCCGCCGCCAACGCCGCGCCCGAAGAACCGCCGGGGCAGGGCGACGCGATCCCGCCGCCTGCGTATCTGGTAGGGCGACTAAATACGACGCTGTTGCCGGAGAATGGTTCCCAGTCCAGTGGTGGGCAGGCGACCGGGCGGCGCTTGGCGGGGGCGGCGGCGCTGGTGGGTGTCGCGTTTGCCCTCAGCCGCGTGCTGGGCATGGTCCGCAATATCGTGATCGCCGCCCAGTTCCCGCCGCTGCCCAACGACATCCGGCCCGATGCCTATGCCGCCGCGTTCAACATCCCCGACACCCTGTTCCTGCTGGTGATCGGCGGGGCGGTGGGGTCGGCGTTTATCCCGGTGTTCAGCGGCCTGATGGAGCAGCAGAAGGCGGCGGCAGCCTGGCGGCTGACCAGCACGCTGATCAATGCCTCGGTGGTGGTGCTGGCGTTGGGTGGCCTCCTCCTGGGCGTGTTGGCCCCGCAACTGGTCGGCGGTTTACTCGCGCCCAATTTCTCCGCCGACAAACAGGCGCTGACGGTGGACCTGACGCGCATTATGTTGCTGTCGCCGCTCTTGCTGGGGCTGGGCGGCTGGGCGCAGGGCATCCTCAATGCGCGGCAGCAGTTTACCCTGCCCGCGTTCGCGCCAGTGCTATATAACCTCGCCATCATCCTGGGCGCGCTAGTATTCACGCGCTTTTGGGGCATCTATGGCCTGGCGTTTGGCGTGGTGCTGGGCGCAGCGTTGCATTTTGCCGTCCAGGTGCCGGGGTTGGTGCGCGCGGGGATGCGCTATGAGCCGTTGCGCCTCAACCGCCATGATGAAGGCGTGGGTCTGGTGGTGCGCCTGATGGGGCCGCGTATCATCGGGCAGGCGGCCTTCCAGTTGAACTTTCTGGCGTTGACTAACGTGGCTTCCGGCTTGCCGGGCAGTGCGCTGGCCGCCTTCAACTACGCCTATGCGCTGATGTTGCTGCCGCACGGCATTTTCGCCATGAGCCTAGCGACGGTGCTATTCCCCACGATGACGGCACAGGTGGGCCGGGGCGACTTGCCGGCGATGCGGACCACCCTGGCCGGCGGCCTGCGGACGTTGATCTTTTTGACCCTGCCGGCGGCGGTGTTGTTGGGCCTGTTGCGGCAGGAGATCGTTGGTCTGTTGTTCCAAACAGCGGCGGTTGACGCGGCGAAATTTGACGCGGCAGCGGTGGAGCGCGTGGCTGCGCCGTTGGGTTGGTTTGCCTGGGGCTTGCTGGCCTATGTGCTGGTCGAACTGATCACGCGCGGCTTTTATGCCTTGCACGACACCCGCACGCCGGTGCTGATCTCGATTGCCACGGTGGTCGCCAACATCATTCTCAGCCGGGTGTTGGTCTTGGGTCTGGGCATGGACCAGAGCGGCATGGCCCTCAGCTTGGCCGCGACCACGACCGGCGAACTGATCGGGCTGGTGCTGTTCTTACGCCGCCGCTTGCCGGGGCTATTCGACCGCGCCTTTGCGCGGGGCGCGGGGGTGAGCGTGGTCGGCGCGGCGGCAATGGCGGCGGTGCTGGTGCCGCTGGTGCCCTGGCTGCAAGCGAACATTCACCCGGACTCCGATGTGATCAGCATCAAGGTAGCGGCGGGGCTGATCCTGGCCGGCGGCAGCCTCGTTGGGGTGGGGCTATATCTGCTCGTGGCGCGCTTGCTAGGGGCGACCGAACTGGGCGAAGCGGTGCGGCTGATCCGGCGGCGACGGTAGTTCACCGCAAAGACACAAAGGACACAAAGGATTTTATTTTTATTTAGTTGGAGTTATCGTCCCTGGTACTCGTGATAACTCTCAACAAACCCCATAAAATCTTTGTGTTCTTTGTGTCTTGGTGGTGCAATCAGTCTGGGATGTCATGGATTTCACCCTGGAGGATCCAGCGGAAGAAGAGGGTCAGCCCGGCGATGACGATCACCGCCAACCCGGCGATCAGCGCGACAGTGAGCAGCCCGGTCTGTTGTGCGCCGGCCTCCGCGCTAGTGCCACCCAGCGCCACGACCAGCCCCGCGCCAAGTAGACAGTCCAGCGTCACCAGCGCAGCGTAGATGGTCGGTGCCCAGGCGTTGAAGCCGAAACGCGGATAGCGATTGCGCCGCCAATAGGCCACGCCGCCCAGCTCCGCCCCCAGCAAGATCCCTGCTACTGCCCAGCCCCATAGACCCATTGCCGCACCCCCTGGCCTGATTCTACCGCAACCCCGGCGGCGTGGCAAGGGGAGCGATGGGAGACGGGGCGACCGAGGTCGCGGCTACCGCTACGAAGCCCGCCTACGCGGGCTGCTATAGAGGGAAGAGGCGCGGCATCGTCTTTGGCGTAGAGACATGGTGCCCCGTGTCTCTACGGGCGGTTAATTTCTATCATGCAACGTTATACATTTACAGACCCTAAGCCCTTGATTACGAGCGCGGCAAGCAGCGCCCCTACATTCTGTTGCCCCGGCTCCAGCCCGCGCAGGCGGGCTTCGTAGCGGTAGCGGCGAGTTCCAGTCGCCCGTGGCCCCGTCCCCTCACCACCAGCCCGCGCAGGCGGGCTTCGTAGCGGTAGCGGCGAGTTCCAGTCGCCCCGTCTCCTTGCCCTTTCCGCATTGTTGCCCATTGACATCATAGAACAGATGTGCTACAATAGTATCAGAACAACTGTTCTAAACAAAACGGAGATAGGCGCAGGAGGCAGCACCATGAAGCAGCAGTTCAGCACAGCAAGCGAACGACCGGTCGTGATCCCAGATGAAATAATTGCGGAGCCGCCGGCCGTGCATCTCCGCATTGACGGACGGCATGGCGTGTTTGTGTTGCTGCGGGGCGCAGGCGAGCAAGAGCAGGCGATTGTGGACACGCGCCTGCCGAATGGTCCGGCCTGTACCTGCGGGGTCCACGGCTGCGAGTGCGAACACGTCATCCTGCTGCGCGCCTGCGGCTTCCTGAGCGCCGCCTAGCGCGCCGTTTCCCAACCCAGACGCATCCCGCCTGCCCGTGAAGGCGCGTACGTCGTTGAGACCCTGTGAGACCTGAAGAGCAGAGAGTAGGAGCCTGGAGCATGGACGAACGCCCGCCTGGGACACCGGCGGCAAAAGTGTCGCCGGAGATTTACGTCTACGCAACCAACAAAAACTTCCTCAACGTCTATGATGCGTTGCGGATCGAGAAGATCAAGATCGAAGTCGCGGGCTATGACCAGAGTAGTGGCCGTCAGACCGGCATCGCCGGCGCGTGGCTCGATGTGGATGATGCGCGGCTGCTGACGCATCTGGTGATCACGCGCCAGTTCCGCGAGGTGCTGGAGGTGCCCGGTCGCCCGGCGCGCTTCGAGAAGTTTGGTGGCAGCGACCGCGACGGCGCGGTGGAGAGCCGCACCTTGCAGGTGGAATGGGATCCCGCCGACGGCAAGTTCGCGCGCTATCCCTACCGCATCACCATCGCTAACGGGCCGGGCCAGCGCACGCAAAACGGCGCGGTGCAGCCCAAAGGCGAACCGACCACGCGGCTCTCGATGCGCCTGCCGGAAGCCGATTTCATGAAGATCATGCTGGCCGTGTCCGCCTACATTCAGGCGTATGAGGCCGCGCATCATCACCGCATCAGCGCCGAGAAGATGCGTGAGGTGCAGGAGAAACTGGCGGGCCGTGCCGAGCGCCGCCTGCCGCTGGCGGTTGGCTCCGACGACGAGGACCGTGCGCCCGCCGCGCCGACGCGGGCCGGCAACCCGCCGTTGCGCGTGGTGCCGAACGACCTCTCCCCCGGCCCCTCCCCTACGAAGGGAGGGGAGGATAGTGGTCGCGTGGCAGCGCGCCCCGTGGTGCGCCCGACTTACCCGCCGACTTCTGCCGCCCCGACTGTCGCCAATGGTTCGGCGCGCCCGGTAGCTGGTCCCCCGCCCAGCCGCCCGGCTCCCACTGGACCGGGGCGAATGCCCACCGACTCCTCGCCCGCCCGGCTGGACCGCGCCACGCGCACCGGCTGAGGCCACGCCTTCCGCTTTCGGGCGGCAGGGAGACATATCGAGATCAACCGAGGTGTGATAAGCCTTGTTTTGTGTGATTAGCTGAGAATAGAGAGGAACTACCCATGTCCCGCACCTTGAACGAAGTTCGCCTGATCGGCCGCCTGGGCAAAGACCCGGAGATGCGCTATACCGCATCGGGCGCGGCCGTGACCACCTTCACGCTCGCCACCAACCGCTACACGAAGGCCGCCGACGGCACCGGCCAGGAAGAGACCGACTGGCACACCGTGGTCCTGTGGGATAAACTGGCCGAGACCAGCAACACCTATCTGCGGAAGGGCGCGCAAGTCTTTGTCGGCGGCCGCATCCAGACCCGCTCCTGGGAGCAAGACGGCGTGAAGCGCTTCAAGACCGAGATCATCGCCAACGAGATGATCATGCTCGACTCGAAGGAGCGCGACAGCAGTGGCAATCCCACCGCCGAAGTCCCCCGCAGCGTCAATGGCAATGGCAACGGCAACGGCCATGCGGTCGCCGCCGGAGCCGCCAACGGGCGCGGTCGCCGTGAAGCCCTGACCATCGCCGCCGTAGACGACGAAGACGGCTTGCCGTTCTAAGCCACCCCGCCGGGGAGCCGCGTTGCGTGGGGGCGCGGCTCCTCTTTTGATCCGCGAAGGGCCGCGAAGATTCGCGAAGAAGACGAAGACGAGTTTGATCCACGAAGAACACGAAGACGAAGATTAACGATTAGATGTAGGAGGCGGCTCCGTCCGGCGATGCTTGCCTCACCGCGATCTAGGGGTGCAGGTAGGAGGCGGCTCCACCCGGCGAGGCTGGCCCTACCGCGATCTCGCCGCAAGCAAGGATGCGACCCTCGCCGGATCATAGGGCCGGCCT
>JALYUO010000361.1 GCA_030853735.1 Chloroflexota bacterium | reverse complement strand
AAGCCAAGAACAACCTTGCCAAGCTGCAAAATCCGCCCACCCAAGCGGATCTGGTGACGGCGCAGGCGACGCTGGACCAAGCCAAGAACAACCTTGCCAAGCTGCAAAACCCGCCGACGCAGTCCGATGTGACGACCGCGCAGGCCACGTTGGATCAGGCGAAAAACGCGCTCGCCAAGCTGAAAGCGCCGCCCACGGCAACCGATCTGGCGCAAGCTCAGGCCGCCGTGGACCAAGCCGCCGCTAACCTGGATAAAGTGCAGGCCGGTTCCACCGCCGCTGATATCGCCGCCGCACAAAGCACGCTAGACCAAGCCAAGAACAACCTGACCGATCTACAAGGCGGGGCCAAGGCCACTGATGTGGCGACAGCGCAAGCCTCGCTGGATCAGGCGGCCACCAGCCTCAAGAGCGCGCAGTTGAAACTCGAAGGGGCCACGCTCAAAGCACCGTTTGCCGGCGTGGTGGCCGACATCACGCTGAACGTGGGGCAGGCCATCGGGGCCAATGCCACGGCGGTGAACCTGATTGACACCCGCGCCTACCATGTGGATATGAACATCGGCGAAAGCGACATCAGCCGCCTGAAAGTCGGCCAGGAAGTGGATCTGAGCTTTGACGCGCTGGCCGGGCAGGTGTTCACCGGCACCGTCACCTATGTTGCCCCGAAAGCGACCATCGCTTCCGGCGTGGTGAGCTATCTGGCGACGGCCACGCTGGACCCGAAAGCGGTCAGCGACGCGATCAAACCGGGCATGACGACCACCGCAGCCGCCATCGTGGAACAGCGCAGCAATGTGCTGGCGGTGCCCAACCGGGCCATCCGCACGCAGGGCCGCAACAAAGTGGTCATGGTGCTAAACGGCAAGATCCAGGTGCCCGTGCCGGTGACGACCGGCATCAACAATGACCAATATACCGAGGTGACCGGCAGTGGCTTGCAAGAAGGGGACTTGGTGGTGACCAGTGCGGCGACCGCTGCGGCTGCGCCGGCGGGTGGCGGCATCTTCAACCTGGGCGGCGCGACCCGTGGAGGACGCTAAGATGGACCACGGCAGCGGCGCATTGGAAGTGACGGATCTGACCAAAGTGTATCAGATGGGCGAAACCGTGGAGGTCCATGCCCTGCGTGGCGTGTCGTTCCGCATCGCCGAGGGCGATTTGGTGGCCGTCATGGGGCCGTCCGGCTCCGGCAAATCCACCATCATGAACGTGCTGGGCTGCCTTGACCGCCCCAGCACCGGCTCCTACCGCATTGACGGCCAGGAGGTCGCCACGCTGGATGATGCCGAGCTGGCGGTGGTTCGCAACAAACGGATCGGCTTCGTGTTCCAGAGCTTTAACCTGTTGCCGCGCACCAGCGCGGTGCAGAACGTGGAACTGCCGCTGGTCTACAACCGCGCCGGTCTGAGCGCACGGGAGCGACGGGTGCGCGCTGCTGCCGCGCTTACTACGGTGGGCTTGGGCGACCGCCTAGACCACAAGCCGAACGAGCTGTCGGGTGGGCAACAGCAGCGCGTCGCCATCGCCCGCGCGCTGGTCAACAACCCGACGATCATCTTGGCCGACGAACCGACCGGCAACCTAGATAGTATCGCCAGCGCCGAAATCATGGCGATCTTCCAGCGGCTCAACCGCGAACAAAATATCACTATCGTCTTTGTGACGCACGAGCCGGACATCGCGGCGCACACCCGCCGCATTTTGCGAATGCGCGACGGGCGACTGGTGGCCGATGAGCGGGTGGCCCAGCCGGTGATCGCCGACCCGGATCGCGCCCGCCAAATCGCGCAACAGGAAGAAACCGCCGGCGGCAGTCCCCTGATGCTGCCGGAACTTGTGGCAGGAGGCGTGGCATGAACCTCGGTGAAAGTCTCAGCGTGGCGCTGGGCAGCCTGCGCGCCAACAAACTCCGCAGCGTGCTGACCATGCTGGGCATTATCATCGGCGTGGCCGCCGTGGTCGCGCTGATGGGCATCGGCGAGGGCGCGCAGCAGTCGATCAGCGGCTCGATCACCAGCAACGGCACCAACCTGCTGACGATCATACCGGGCAGCTCCACGCAAGGGGGCGTGCGCGGCGGCGGCGGCTCGGCCCAGACGCTGACTAGCGAGGATGCCGCTGCCATTGCCAGTGCGGCGGATTGTCCGAACTGCCAACTGGTGGCGGCCGAAGTGCGCCGCCAGAGCAGCGTGGTCTATGGCAGCCAGAATAATAGCTACGCGATCACCGGCACCACGCCGGATTACGGCACGATCCGCAACCTGACCATCGCTGAAGGTGACTGGTTCACCACGGGCGATGTGACCGCCGCCGTCAACGTGGCCGTGTTGGGCAGCAACGTGGCGACGACCCTGTTCCAGGGCGAAGACCCCCTCGGCAAGACGATCCGCATCAACCGGCTTGGCTTCCGTGTGGTCGGCGTGGCGGCACCTAAAGGGGGCACCGGCTTCGGCTCGCTGGACGACGGAGTGTATATCCCCCTGACGGTAGCCCAGCGCAAACTGTTTGGCGAACGCCAGGCGGCCACCGTGGGGCGCACGGTCAGCACGATCTATGTGCAGGTGGACGACAGCGCCAACATGGCGGCGGCGCAAACCGCGATCACGGACTTGTTGCGGACGCGCCACCACGCGATCACCGCCGATAACGACTTCACGGTGATCAATCAGGCCGACCTGCTGAGTACGCTCAGTGGCGTGCTGTCGGTGTTGACGCTGTTCCTCGGCTCCATCGCCGGCATCTCGCTGCTGGTGGGCGGCATCGGCATCATGAACATCATGCTCGTGTCGGTGACGGAGCGCACGCGCGAAATCGGCATCCGCAAGGCGGTCGGCGCACAACAGGGCGACATCCTGCGCCAATTCCTGATCGAAGCGATCCTGTTGAGCGTGGGCGGCGGGCTGATCGGCCTTGCTATCGGCTTCGGCATCGCCAATCTGGTCACGCTGACCGGAGTCATCACCTCGGTGGTCACGCCCGGCGCAGCCTTGCTGGCGGTCGGCTTCTCGCTGGCGGTTGGCCTGTTCTTCGGCATCTACCCGGCCCGCCGCGCGGCGCGCCTCGACCCCATCGTGGCCTTGCGCTACGAGTAGCCTGGGGAACGGACGACAACACGGAGGCACGGAGACACGGAGAGTTTTAGGGTGTATATCTATTCAGCCTGTGGAGTGGATAGAGAAAACGGTCATTCTGAGCGCAGCGAGGAATCTGTTGGAGGGGTGTCAAACCTCCACTAGGCGTACTATGGAGGCAGTGAGTCGCCCACAGGGTATGGGATCATGCGGCGACGGATTCTTCGCTGCGCTCAGAATGACAGGCTTCCTTTCTTTTGCTGCACTTCTGGCGACCAGTCTGAATAGTTACAGTTACATACGCGACACGCAATACGCAATATGGATCGTGCCCTTGCCTACGATCCCTACTTAAGGAGATGATACTACAATGCGAAACCCGATTTTGACTTTTGTACTGGGCCTCGTGCTGGGCCTTGTGGTGGCCGGCGGCACCTTTTTCGCCGGGATGAACCAGGGCCAAGCGCAGGCCCAGGACCAACAGAGCGCCTTCTTGCAGAGCCGCGGTCTTAACCCGGCGGGCGGCTTTGGCGGGGCGGGTGGGGCCGGCGCAGGCGGCGCAGGCGGCGCAGGTGG
>JALYUO010000358.1 GCA_030853735.1 Chloroflexota bacterium | reverse complement strand
CGTAGCGGTAGCGGCGAGTTTCAGTCGCCCCGGCTCCGCGCCAGGGGGGCTCCGCCCCGCGACCGTGACCCGACCGCAATCTCCTCCGCCCGGTCCCGCGCCTATCGTGGCGATCACCGCCGGCCACGGTCGCGGGGCGGAGCCACCCTCCTACAATTGCCACCCACTCATGCCCAACTCGGCCTTTACGCGGAATAGTTAGCGAATGCCGCAAGCATCGTCATCCCATTCTTTAACCCCATCTTCGTGATCCGTCGTGTCCTGCGTGGATCAATCATGCGGCGCAGTTTCCTTACGTTAATTCAATGAATCCTGCGCGTCCTGCGCGTCTGCGCGGTGAGTTGGCCGGATTGACAGAGGCAGGGCTGTACCGAATAATAGAGTCAGGCTTACGCGCAGTGTACAAGGTGGCGTTACGATCAAGAATGCCCGACTAGCGAGGTGAGGATTGCGTGCTACATTGGATCTGACGACCGCCGACCGGCGGCTGTTCGATGTGTACCTAGCGGTGGATTGGAGCGCGCGCAGCCTGCCCAGCCCCGCCCGGCCCAGCGCCGACGCGCTATGGGTGGGCGAAGCCCTGGCCGCTGCGCCGCACGAGTCGCAGGAGAGCTACTGGCGCACCCGCGCCGCCTGCGTGGCCCATGTGCGGGCGCGGCTCCTGACCCATGTGGCGGCCGGGCGGCGGGTGCTGATCGGTTGCGATTTTCCCTATGGCTATCCGGCAGGCACGGCGGCGGCTTTGGCGGGGGGCACCGCTCTTTCGGGGGACACAGCCCCCTCCTACGCGGGTGGGGCGGCGGCTCTTTCGGGGGACACAGCCCCCTCCTACGCGGACGGGGCAGCGTGGCGGTGGATGTGGGGTTGGCTGGCGGCGCGCATTATGGATGATGCAGCCAACGGCAATAATCGCTTTGCGGTGGCGGCAGCGGCTAATGCGTGCGCTGGGGGGTCGCCGCCGGGGCCGTTTTGGGGCTGCCCGCCCGCCCAGGCGGGGCCACACCTGACTCCTACCAGTCCATCCTACCCCTATGCGACCGCCGGCCCAACGTTGGCCCGTTTACGCACCGTAGAGCAGCGGCTGCGCGGCACGCAACCCTGCTGGAAGTTGCTGGGCACCGGCAGCGTGGGTGGGCAGGCACTGCTGGGCATTCCGCGCGTGGCGGCGTGGCGCGCCGACCCGGCTCTGGCGGCGGTGAGCCGCATTTGGCCCTTCGAGACCGGCTTCACCGCCAGCCCCACCAGTGGCCCCGGCCCCGCCGTCATTCACGCCGAAATCTGGCCCGGCATCGTGCCCGACGCGCTCGATCCCACCATGCCGATCCGGGACCAAGCCCAGGTGCGCGCCGTGGTGCGGTGGCTGGCCGCCCGCGATATGGCGGGCACGCTGGGCGACCTCTTTGCCCCACCGCCCGATCTCAGCCCCGATTTGCGCGCCGCCTGCCTGGCCGAAGAGGGCTGGCTACTCGGCGCGTAGCCGGGGCACAGTAGCCAAAGCGCAGCCCGTCGCGCCGTCTGCTCCCCCTCAATCAGCCAGTCAGGGGACAAATGTACCGGGGGTCGTAGGGCATAGATGCGCTACAGCTCTACCCGCAATAGCCGATGTGCCCGCCTGCTACGGGTGCTACAATAGTCCCTAATGAGCGAACCACATAACGATTGACAGGCTTCGTATTCACGAGAGAGGTTCATAAACATGGCAAAGCAGGCACGGGCAGCGGCGCGCAAAGGCACCCCCTTTACAGGGCAACACGCTATTGTCATCGGCGGCAGCATCGCAGGCTTGCTGGCCGGGCGCGTTCTCGCCGACCACTTCGCGCAGGTCACGATTATTGAGCGCGATGCCCTGGACACAGCGGCCACGCCGCGCAAAGGCGTGCCGCAGGGCCGCCACGGGCACGGTTTGCTGAACCGCGGTCTGGACCTCATGGCCGACCTCTTCCCCGATCTCTTCCCCGACCTGCTGGCGAGCGGGGCGACTTGCTTGGATATGGGCTCCGACTTGCGCTGGTATCAGTTCGGCCACTGGAAAACCCGCTACCAGAGCAGCATTGTAACCTACTCCCAGAGCCGCCCGTTGCTGGAAGCCAAAATCCGCAGCCGCGTCAAGGCGCTCGCCAACGTGCGCTTCATGGACGGCTGCGCGGTAACGGCGTTGCAGGTAGACGGCGACGGCAGCCACATCACCGGCGTGCAATTGGCCCAACACGGCAGCGCGGTCCCCACAACGCTGACGGCGGATCTGGTCGTTGAGGCCGGCGGACGTGGCTCACGAATGCCGCAGTGGCTGGACGATCTGGGCTACGGGCGCGTCAAGGAGACCGCCGTCAAGGTAGATGTGGGCTATGCCAGTCGCATCTACCGCCGCCCGGCCAACGCACCGGCCGACTGGCAAGGGATGATGATCACACCGAAACCGCCCGCGGAGACTCGCCTCGGCCTCATCCTGCCCATCGAAGGCGACCGCTGGATGGTCTCGCTGTGCGGCTGGCACCATGACTATCCGCCCGCCGACGAGGCCGGCTTCCTGGAGTTTGCCCGCGGCTTGCCGGTGCCCGATTTCTATAACGCGATCCGCGATGCCGAACCGTTGGAGCCGGTCGCCACCCACAAACTGCCCTCGAACCTGCGGCGGCACTATGAGCGACTGCCGCGCTTCCCGGAAGGGCTGGCGGTGCTCGGTGACGCGCTGTGCAGCTTCAACCCGATCTATGGACAGGGCATGACCACCAGCGCCCTGGATGCAATGATGCTGGATGCTTGCCTGCGGCAACAGGCCCGTCGGCAGCCGGCGGGGGACATAACCGGCTTGGCGAATCGCTTCCGCAAAGAGGTGGCTGCGGTGATCGCCAATCCCTGGCTGATGGCGACCGGTGAGGATTTTCGCTATCCCCAAACCGAAGGGCAGCACCCGCCGGGCCTGGGCCTGCTGCACTGGTACACGGGCCAAATCCATGCGCTCGCGGCCCACGACTCCCGGGTACTGGTGCAATTCCTGCACGTCATGAATATGCTGAAAGCGCCCACCGCGTTGTTTGCCCCGCCGATTGCCTGGCGGGTGCTGCGCGCGCAGTTCCGCCGCCCTGCCGCGCCGGTCGCTGTCGCCGTGGCACCGCCCGCCGGCAGTGTCGGCGCGGAGACGGTCACCGCATAGGAGCCGGCTGCGGCCAGCGCGTGCCGCAAGCGCCCTGTACAATTGACGGGCAGGGCGCTTGCGCCGCGCGTGCCGGATGCGGCGCGCGTCACGACCTAACACCCCACTGCTGCCCATCTCAGGGATCTCTTCTTGCTGTAGCTATCCTTCCAAGAAAGGAGGCCACTCTCATGGTCTTGATACAACTATGCCGCACGCGCCTCGTGGCGCTCGTCTTTACGCTGGGTCTGTGTGCCATCGCTGTCGCCGGCTGGGGCGGCGCACCCGTGGCGCACGCCCAGGCCACCAGCACCACGCTGTCGGGCTTTGTGCTGAACTACAAAGGCGAGTTCGTGGCTGGGGCGACCATTCACCTGTACCGGGAACCGGAACACACTGACACAGGTATCAGTGCCATAACCAACGCGGACGGGGCTTGGTCGCTGGACACCGGCAGCAACACAGGCACCCTTTCCGTCAGCGCCGAAGCCCCCGGCTACTCGAAAACGGAGCAGACCGTCTATGCCACGTCCTATCAGACGGGCATCACCGAGATTTTGCGCGCCCTTGCCACCGAGGAAAACCAGCCCCTCGTGGCGACCATCTCTGGGCAGGTGACCAGCGTGGACGGCGTGCCGTTAGGCGGGGTGAATATTATTGCCAATGATCGGCAAGACACCGGCGTGCGCCAAGTGGCTCCGCCCCCCATCTTGAGCGCGACTGTGACCGATGGAGACGGCAACTATAGCCTGCAAGTGCCCGCCGGGACGATCTGGTTGACGATGAAAACCGGCGCAGCGTGGGGCTATCAACTCGTGCCCATCAACATCACTGCCGGCGAAAAGGTGAGCAAGGCTGACTTCAAGGCCGCCGTCCGGGTCTTGCCGCGCACCGAGTTCCCCACCGAGACAGCGGTGCCCCAGCCTACAGCGCCTCCGGCCACGGCGACAGAGATCCCCGCCGCTACCGCGACGGCCGTCCCGGCCCCGGCCACGGCCACGCCGCAGTCGAATGTCAACGGCAACATTGGGATGCCCAGCACCGGCAATCCTGACGGGGCGGGGCTGTGGCTCCTGCTGATCGGGGTGGGCCTGCTGTTGGTACTGGGCGGCCGGACCCTCGCCATCCGTCGCCACAGCTAGACAACAGGCGGCGTTAAAGCACCGCTACCCAACAAATAGAGCGCCCCACCGGTCGGTGAGACGCTCTATTTGTTGTAACCTCTGGCTCCCTGACGAGGACTCGAACCTCGAACATAGCGGTTAACAGCCGCTCGCTCTACCATTGAGCTATCAGGGAATATTGCGACAACGCTGCGATTATACCGCAAACGCGCCGGGCTTGTCAAGGGCGATCCGCTGCGTCCGGTAAGCTGGGGCGGCGCGTGGGAGCCAGCGCCACGCGATTGCGCCCGCTGTTTTTGGCCGCGTAGAGCGCGGCATCGGCGGCGGCCAAGACCGCCGGCACGGCCGCCGCCGTTTCGGGAAATGCCGCCACGCCGAGGCTGATCGTGAGCGCCCCCAGCGGCTGGTGCATCCCCTTGGGGAACGAGTGATCGCAGACAGCCAAGCGCAGTTTATCGGCCACGCGCACGGCATCGGGCGGCGTGGCGTTCTCCAAGACGATGCAAAACTCTTCGCCGCCATAGCGGGCGATCACATCGCCGCCGCGAATCACGCCGCGCAGCAACTCAGCGACTTTCCGCAGCACCCCATCGCCGGCCAAGTGCCCGTTGCGGTCGTTATAATGCTTGAAATTGTCAATATCAACCATGATAATAGCAAAAGGATGGGCGGCGCGCTGGATCGCGGCGGCCTTGCGGTTCAGCGTCTCTTGCAAATAGCGGCGGTTGTAGAGGCCGGTCACTTCATCGGTGGTCGCCAGGGCAGCCAGCCGTTCATTGGCGGTTGCCAACTCCTGCGTGCGGGCGACCACCAGTTGTTCCAAGTGATTGTTCAGCTCTTGCAACCGGTCGGCAGCTTCGGCCAAGTCGCGGTTGCGCGCTTGCAGGCTCAGGGTGTAGGCCCGTTCGCGTTGGCGCAGCCGGGCGCTGAAAGTCCGCATCAGGCTCCAGACCAGCGCCGGAGAATGGGTCACCAGATCCATGAACGTGTCATGGGTGAAGCGCAGCACGCGCACCGTGTCGAGCGCCCGCCCCGTCGCCGAGCGCGGTCGGTTTTCGAGCAGGCCCATCTCGCCGACAAAATCGCCGTGGCCTGACGACAGCCAGGGCACCATTTCGCCGTCGTTATCGTGTTGGGTAAACTCCAACGTGCCCGACAACAGCAAATAGACCGAGTCGCTGGGGTCGCCTTCCTGGAACAACAGTTCCCCCGGCTCCAGTTCGTGCAACTCGCCGGTCTGGATAATTTGCACCAGTTGATCGGGAGCCAATTCTTGCGTGGTTTCGTCGGTGGCGCGGTTTTGCGACCACGCGGGCAGCGCCGACAGCGGCACCCCTTCCGGTGCCGCCGAATTATCAGGGGGGACCGCCGCAAAGACCATGAGCCAGAGACCTTTAATGTACCGCCAACCCAGCATACGCCAACACCACTTGGCTTCTATTATAATACGCCGGCCGACAAACGACAAGGCCCGGCGCGTCGTGCCCGGCGGGCCGGCGCACCGGGCGGCGCGATGAGCCGGATGTACCCGCCGCAGGCTCCACCCAGCGCCAACGCCGGGGAGCGGGTGGTGTTTGCCGCCGTAGCTGCGCTGCTGGATGCCGAGTGGACCGCCTGGAGCCAAGTGGCGCTGCCGGGGCGCACGGGCAACCCCCCGCGTGCGCCCACGCCGTTGCGGGCCGATTTTGTGCTGCTGGGGCCAGATGCGCTGACGGTGATCGAGGTCAAAGGCTGGCGCGCTGCGTCGGTGGTGGCCGCCGACGACAGCCGCATCACTTTCCGCAACGGGGCGCGGGCGCAGCATCCACTGGTGCAAGCCTATCGCTACGCCGCCGCGCTGGCCGCGCTCTTGCGGGCGGGGTCGGCCACGGCGGGCATCGTGGTGCGCTATGCTGCGGCCTTGCCCTACGTGCAACCCGGCGATTTGCGCGACCATGCCTGGGCCGCCGCCTTTGCCGGCCCGCGCTGCCTGTTGGCCGATGCTTTCGGCCCGACCCTGCCCACGCG
>JALYUO010000346.1 GCA_030853735.1 Chloroflexota bacterium | reverse complement strand
CTTCCAACGCTTTGCGGTCGAAGTAAATCTTTTCGCCGGCGAACAGGCCGGCGGCGGGGTTCCAGGGAAAGTAGATCAGGATTTGCAAGCGTACCGCACGGCCCGTCGGCGGCATCCCAGCCCAGGCACCCTGGTGCGTGCCGGTCATGTCGGCCACCTCAAACACCCCCTGCGGCCCGATCACGATGTCGGTCAGGTCAAAATGCACATCGGGGAACGCGCCGAGGAACGTGGTGTAGAACTCGCGCGCACCGTCATGGCCGACCCAGCGTTGGCCGGTGGCTGGGATTTCGTAGACGCAGTCGGGGGCCAGCGTAGCAATCAGCCCCGGCAAATCGCGCCCATCTTCGGCAATTGAATGGCGAATCCACAGGCGGCGGATGCGCGCGTGCAGCGCCGGGTCCGCCGGCCATTGCAGCCGCTCCCGAATCGCACTCTCAGGGGTCTCAGTCATGAATTTCCCTCCTTTGGCCTGTATTATAGCCGATCTACCGACGCAAGGCGCGTGGTAGCCATAAGAATCTTCTAAATCTTTGCGGCGTGTACGTCTACACGGGATAGTCCGTCCTGAGCGAATGTCCGTCTTTCGGCGGTTGACACTCCAGCGGGAGGCTTGCTATAATGCGACCAAAGCATACGATACAGACTGTGAACAGAACGAGTAGCCGCCGCAGCGGGAGTCCAGAGAGTCGGGTAAGCTGGAAGCCGGCCTCAGCGCGGGCAGCGAATGGATCTGGGAGTCGCGCACCGAACGGGCCACAGTGCCTCGGTAGCAGGGCTGCTTGCCGCCCCGGTAGCAGGGCTGCTTGCCGCCCCGGTAGGCTGCGCCGGATCTCCCCCGTTAGCGGGAGCGGGCGATGCGCGCGGGTGCGCCTGTCGTCTAGTGAGCGTCTGTCAGGCTGCGGCGGGGCAGGCGGAAGTAGGGTGGTAGCACGAAGCCCGCTGTGGCTCTCGTCCCTTGTCAGGGCGGGAGTTTTTTGTTGTCCGCTGCGCCCGGATCAAGTGAGAGGAACAGAGCAATGACGCAGAAACGAATCTTGACCGGCGACCGGCCCACCGGCCGGTTGCACCTGGGCCACTACGTCGGCTCGCTGGCGAACCGCGTGCGCTTGCAGCACGAGTATGAGACCTACATCCTGATCGCGGATGTGCAGGCGCTGACCGATAACTACGACAACCCAGAGAAAGTGCGCGCTAACGTGCGCGAATTGGCGCTCGACTATCTGGCGGTGGGCATTGACCCAGCCATCGCCACCATTGTCGTACAGTCGTTGGTGCCGGAAATCGCCGAACTGACCGTGTTTTACGCCAACCTGGTCACGGTGGCGCGCTTGGAGCGTAATCCGACGATCAAAAGCGAACTGGTGGAGCGCGGCATGGCCGATAACGTCACCTACGGCTTCCTGGGCTATCCGGTGTCCCAAGCGGCGGACATCACCTTTGTCAAGGCCCATCTGGTGCCGGTGGGCGAGGACCAGGTGCCGCACATCGAACTGACGCGCGAGATCGTGGGCCGCTTCAACCGCACTTACGGCGCAGTGTTTCCCGAACCCGAAGCGTTGGTCAGCCGCTTCAGCCGCCTGCCGGGCACCGATGGTCAGGGCAAGATGAGCAAAAGCCAGGGTAATGCCATCTACCTGGCCGACGATGCCGAAACGGTCCGCAAGCGCGTCATGGCGATGTACACCGACCCCACGCGCCTGCGCGCCACCGACCCCGGTCATGTCGAGGGCAACCCGGTGTTTGCCTTGCACGATGCGTTCAATCCCGATACGGCGCGGGTCGCGGAGATGAAAGACCTCTATCGGCAGGGCGGCATCGGCGATGTGCAGGTGAAGCGCGAACTGGTCGCCGCGATCAATGGCTTCCTCGACCCGATCCGCGCACGGCGGGCGGCCGCAGCCGCCGATATGGCCGCCGTAGATGCGATGCTGATCGCGGGCACCCGCCGCGCCCGTGCCGCCGCCCGCGAAACGCTGCGCGAGGTGCGCGACGCGATGCACATCAACTACTTTCCGGGCGTGGATATCTAGGGCGTGAAACGTGCAATAGCATGGTAGTGGCATAGTAGCGTGCGTAGTAGCGTGAGTGATGTATGCAGCAAGTATTGATCAAGCAGGTCGCGGCCGCAACGGCGGCGGATGCTTCCCAGATCGGGACCGAAGCGGGGCGGTTAGGCGCATTGGCCCGTGCGGGGCTGCCGGTCGTGCCCGGCTTCTGGCTCACGGCGGCGGCCTACCGGCAGCACGCGGCGCAGAGTGGCGTAGCC
>JALYUO010000343.1 GCA_030853735.1 Chloroflexota bacterium | reverse complement strand
CCCCCGACCCCCGACCCCTCGACATGACAAAAAGCCGGTGCCGCAGCAATGCTGTGACACCGGCTTTTCACGTTTCACGTTTCACGCTGCACGCTGCACGTTTTACCGTGCGTTGCAGGTCGCGGTTGTCGTGACGGCGAGATAGACGATCTTGGCGATCTGGCTGCGGAAGGCATTGGCTCCAGAGCGGAAGGTGTTGTCGCTGTAGCCACTGATAACCCCGTGGCAGACCGCAGTCTCGATGAAGGGATAGAAGACATTGCTCGGCAACACATCGCTGAACGTCGGTGTGGCCGGGTTCTGTAGGGTCCAGGCCGCGCCAATGACGACGATCTTGGTCAGTTGGCCGCGCGTCACAAAGCTGGACGGGCGGAAGTAGGGCCGGCGGGTGCTGTCGCACGGTTCGGCAGTCCCGGTCTGCGGGTTGACTCCGCCGCAACTGTAGCCGCTCACGATGTTGTGGGCGGCGGCGGTCTCGATCAATTGGTAGAAGACGCTAGTGCTGTCTACATCGGCAAAGGTGGCGGTGGCCGGCGGCGGCACCAGCGTGATATTGAAGGCCAGGGTGACGATCTTGGTCATCTGGGCGCGGGTCGTGTTGTTGAACGGCTTGAATGTGCCGTCGCTGTAGCCACTGACCACGCCGCGACAGGCCAGATAGTAGACCCCCTGATAGTAGTAGGCTGTTGGGTCGGTCACGTCCGTGAAGTGGACCGGGCAGGCCGTGGCCGTCACAGCCGGCGTGCGCGTAACGCTGGGCGGCAGGGTGGCCGTGGCGGCTACGCTGGTGGCGGTGGCGGTGCTAGCGGGCGGCACGGTGGTCGTAGCGGCTACGCTGGTGGCGGTGGCAGTGCTGCCGGGCGGCAGGGTGGCCGTGGCCGTAGCGGCGCTGCTGGTGGCGGTGGCGGTGCTGCCGGGCGGCACGGTAGCCGTGGCGGTGGCAGCCACGCTGGTGGCGGTGGCGGTGCTAGCGGGCGGCACGGTAGCCGTGGCGGTGGCGGTATTTGCTACGGTGGTAGCGGTCGCCGTGTTCGGCACAGTCGTTGGGGTTGTGGTGATCGTGTTCGGCACGATGGTGGCTGTCAGGGTGGGCGGGGCAGTGGTCGGCGTGACGGTCGGCGTGCCCGCGCCGGTGGTTACGTCGAGGAAGACGGCGCTGATCGGTCCCCAGGTCAGGTTGCCGCTGTAGCCGGCTACGCCGCGCCCGCGCACAAACAGAATGTGGCGGCCCGGTGCGAGGGCGGTGGTATCCACGCTGCCGCTCACGGCCACAGTCTGGCTGGTGAAGGTGCCGGTCAGCGCGATGGCGGTGCCGCCGGCCCACGGCGGGGTGTCCACATAGTATTCCGCCGCGCCCACGTTTTGCGCGAAGCTGTTGCTGGTCCAGGCGTAGTTGATGCTGGCGTTCAGCGTGGCGGGGGTGCCTTGCGTGACCGTCATCGGCGTGCTGGTCACGGTGTTGGCATCGGGGCCGTGGGTCAGCAGGTAAGGCTGGCGGGCTAGCTTGGCTAGGTGGATCAGCATCCCTTTGTTCTCGTTCCACAGGGTATTAACATCGCTGAAAGGCGGGAAGAAGCCGCCGCTGGTGCCGCGCAGTTCGGTGGTGTAGGAGGGGATGCCCAGTTCGCCGTAGGCCCAGGTGGTGGTGTCGCCGTCTACGGCGTAGAGCAGTTCGGGCGGGCGACCGGTGCTATAGCCGTTACCGCCGGCGTTAGTGGCGGCCATGTGCGCGCCGATGTTCCGCATATCGGCATCGTTGGGCGAGATGCCGGTGCCGCCGTAGCTACCGTTGGTCTGCCAGCCCCACGGGAACAGGTTGAGGCCGGCGTAGGTGTGCATATTCTGATAGATGCCGCTGGTGGTGAGCGGGGCGGCATCGGTCGGATTCGGACCGCGCTGATCGGGGATCAGGCTGCGGATCTTGTTCATCACGGCCTGCGACTCTTCTTCCGAGCCGGCCGAGGGGCCGTGATAGGTCAGGTTGCAGTTCGAGGCGCTGGACCCGCCACAACAGGCCCACTGGAACGAGAAGTTACGGTTGAGGTCAATGCCGATTTGGCTGCTGTCGTTGGGCGGATAGGTACAGGTCGCGTTGTGGTCCTGGTTTTTACGCTGGGTGTAGGGGCTGTTGCCGCCGGCTTCCACGACATGGTGACCGTCGGGGTTGAGCATCGGCATCACCCAGATGTCTTCATGGTCCACCAACCAGGTGGCATCGGCGTTGGTGCCGTAGCCGTCGAGCAGCCAGTTGATGTAGAGCATCGCCGTTTCGGGCGTAGCGATTTCGCGCGAGTGGATGCCGGCATCATACCAGAAGACCGGCTTGGGGCCGGCGATGGCCTGGTTGGTGATGTGCAGCACAAACAGATCGTAGCCGTTCCAGGCGGGCGCGGGGATGGTACACGTACCAGGGTGCGTTTTGCACCACGAGTCGCCGATGTCCACTTTGACGGCCAGATTGGGGTAGGTGGCGACGCGGTTATCGAGGAAGCTCTGCATCTCTTCGACGGTGCGGTAGCCGCCGTAGAATGTATCGGGACCGTCCTGGCCGAAGAGGAAGGGGTTGTTGGCCTGGTGGGTCGTCACTTCGTCAATGGTGGGGGTTAAGCCCGCCGCCTGCATCGCCGCGTAGCCGGCGTGGTCGGTCCAGAAGGTCAGAAAGCCGCCGCCCGTGGCGACTTCTTCGGCTCCCCACTCCGTCGCTAGGCGGTCGCGCTCGGCCACACTGTGGAAAGGCACCTGCACCACCAAGATGTCGGTGGTACGGCGCACGGTCTGGGTTTGCGGCGGTGGGGCGCTGGCCGCGGCGTTGGGGGCGGCTTGTCGCGCGGGGCCGGCCGCCGTAACGACGGTGACCAGGGCCAGGGTTACCCCGACGATAGCGGCCCGTAGACGGGTCTGTTGCATGAGCAGTCTCCTTCTAAATAATTGAGGGGTTAAACACGCCTCTTATTATACCGCAAATAGGGGAAGCTGACCTAATCGGGCGCGAAAACCGATGCAGCACACCCGCCGGCTAGAGGGAACCGTTAGCGGCGGGCTGCAAAAGCGGAGTCTGCCTGGGGAGGCAGACTCCGCGCTGTGCGCTTGTGCGCTTGTGCAAGCGTTTAGCGGATGCGATCCGGGGCCAGTCCGCCGGCGCAGGGCGGCGGATTGGTGACCGCTAGGTAGACGATCTTGGCGATCTGGCCGCGGAAGGCGTAGTTGTTGGGGCGGAAGGTGTGATCGTCGTAGCCCGTGATGATGCCGCGACAGACGGCGGTTTCGATGAACGGGTAGAAGACGTTGCCGGTGGCGACATCGCTAAAGGTCGGCGTGGGCGGCGAGACCAGGGTCCAGCCTGCGCCGATCACCACGATCTTGGTCAGTTGGGCGCGCGTGACGAAGTTGGACGGGCGGTAGTAGGGCCGGCGGGCTGCGTCGCAGGGTTCGGCTGCGCCGGTCTGGGCGTTGATACCGCCGCAGCTATAGCCACTGACGATGCTGTGCGCCGCCGCCGTCTCGATCACGCTGTAGAACACGTTGTCGGGTGTGACATCGCTGAAGGTGCGATTGGCGGCGGGCGGGCTGACGAGCGGAATGCCGTCGGCCAACACCACGATCTTCGCCATTTGGCCGCGCGTGGTATTGTTGAACGGCCGGTAGGTACCGTCACTGTAACCGCTGACCACGCCCCGGCAGGCCAGATAGTAGACCCCCTGATAGTAGTAGGCCGTCGGGTCGGTCACGTCCGTGAAGTGGATCGGGCAGGCCGTGGCCGTGACGGTCGCGGTGGCGCTGGGTAGGCCGGCGGTCGCGGTGGCGGCTACGCCGGTGCTAGTGACGGTGGCGCTCGGCTGGCCGGCGGGGACGGTCGCCGTGGCGGTGGCGGCTACGCCGGTGCTAGTGACGGTGGCGCTCGGCTGGCCGGCGGGGACCGTGGCGGTGCTGGTGGCGGTGGCGGCTACGCC
>JALYUO010000329.1 GCA_030853735.1 Chloroflexota bacterium | reverse complement strand
CGCGGGGCGTGCGCGACGCGGGGGCGGCGGCGGGACGGCGGCCCGCCAGGGGGCATCCCGGCGGTTGACGTGGCGGAAGATGCTGATGTAGCTGCGTGCGCCGGGTGACAGCAGCAGCAGAGCCAGTAGCCCCAGCACTAGCCCACCCACCCCACACGCCACCCAGCCCCAAGCATCGGCCAGCGTGACCGCCGTCAGCAGCAAGAGCAGCATACCCAGCCCGGCCAGCAGCAGAATCGCGGAGCGACGGTTCATCGGGCCTTGCGCTCCTTTACCCTATCGGACAGCACGATCTGCGCGGTGTTGCGGCCCGACGCGCCGCAGACTCCACCGCCGGGGTGGGTGCCGGCTCCCGTCAGGTAGAGGCCGGGCACGGGCGTGCGGTAATCGCTCAGTTCAGGCAGTGGTCGGAACATGAACATCTGGTCCAGGCTCATGTCCAGGTGCATGATGTTGCCGCGCCGCAAGCCGACATTGCGCGCCAGGTCGAGCGGACTCTGGATATAGATTTGCCGGTCGCGCACCGCGCCGGGGAAGTTGGGCGCGTACTCGCCCAGCAGCGCCAGCAGGCGGTCGGCTTCGCGTTCGCGGATCGTGTCCCAGGCTGCCGCGCCGCCCTCGCGCAGTTCGTAGGGGTGGTATTGTGCCCAGATATAGAGGACGTGCTTGCCGGCCGGAGCCAAGGTCGGGTCTAGCGCCGAAGGGGTCATGACGACCAGGGCGGGGCGGGCGGCGGGACGACCCTGCGCCGCATCCTCATACGCCTGTTGCAGGTAGTCCACCGTGGGGCAGATCAATTGCATCCCGGCGTGGATGTTTACCGCCGGGTCCAGCGCCTGCCCTGCACCGTCGTGGGCATAGGCCGACCAGTCGGGCAGCGCGTCGGTGGCGCAGCGCAGGGTCATGCCGATGCCGTTGCCTGTCCGCAGGGCGGCCACTTTGCCGCGCAGGTCGCTGGGCAGCGTGGCGGACGGCAGCAGATCGAGCAGCGTGGTCTGCACATGGGCGTTGGCGATGACCGTCGGCGCGGTCAGCCGCGTGCCGTCGGCCAGCTCCACCCCGGCGGCGCGGCCCCGTTCCAGCAGGATACGGCGCACCGCTTGCCCGCCGGCAAATTGACCGCCATCGTGTTCCAGGCAGGCGACCAGGGCTTCGGCGAGCCGCCCCGACCCGCCGACAGGCCGGGTCAGCCCTACTTTATGGTAGATAACCAGCGTGCCCGCCAACTCCGCCGAGCCGAGTTCATTAGGCGGTGGGCCGCTTTGCGCCGCCAACCAGGCCAGCGCGGCGCACAATTCGGGGGTCTCGAACGTCTCTGCCAGCAGCCGGCCATAGGACATCAGCGTTTTCCGCAGCAGTTCCATGCCGTCCATGCTGGGGTCGCTACGCCCATGCAGCTTGTCGCGCAGCGTTTGGCGCGCGATGCGCCCGGCCAAGTTGCCGGGCGAGGGGGGAGCCAAAAAGCTGTCGAAGACGGGCTGATTGAAATGCCACCACTGCTTGATAAAGCGGCGGTAGGTCGCCGCGTCGCGCTCTGACCAGACGGCGATAGACTGGCAGGTCTTGTCGAGGTCGCGCCAGAAGACGAGCGAGCGCCCACCGGGAAAGGGCGCGTAGACCACCGGATCGTGGCGCATATAGCGCAGGCCAAAGCGCCCCAGGTCCAACTCGCGCAGGATCGGTGTGAGGTGGATCATGATGTGGAAGGTGGAACAGGTGTCGAGGCGGAAGCCGGGGAACAGTTCTTCGGTGTTGACCGCGCCGCCGGGCCGTGTGCGCCCATCGCAGACCAGCACGCGCTGCCCGGCCTGGGCGAGGTAGCAGGCGCTGATCAGCCCGTTATGCCCCGCGCCCACCACAATCGCATCGTAATCAGCGGCCACGGCGCAGCCCCCAGCGTAGCAGGCCCAGCCCTAGCCCCACGCCCACGCCGAAAATCGCCGCCACCGCCGGTGTGATCAGCACGCGGCTGCCCTCATGCAGGCTGACACGCGGGGCCAGCAGGCAGATGACGATGCCCCTTCGCACCTGGGCCGTGCGGCTCACGAACAGCGCACCGCCGCCATTCTGGATGCTCAGGTTGCCGCCGGCCACGAGCAGCGCACCGCCGCCGTTCTGGATGCTCAGGTCGTGGCCGGCTACGAACGCCGCGCCGCCGCCATTGGTCAGCGCCAGGTCGCCCCCGGCCACGAAAGCTACCCCGCCCCCGTTCCGCAGGGTTGCAGCGTCTCGCGCCGTCACGATGCCCGCCGCGCCGTTACTTAACCGCACGTCATCCGCCCGGATATAGGCGGCTACGCCGGGACCGTAAGCCGTTGTGGGTTTGTCCATCTGCTACGCTGCTCCTCTTTTATGTAACTACTCAGGCTGAGACGAAAAGGGGCAGAAAAAGAAGGGAATCCTGTTATTCTTCGCTGCGCTCACAATCCACTGGGGTGTTGATCCGCCGCCTAAAGGTAATGCACTCCGTCCGTAGTATGCCTACGGTACAGTGCATCGCCACTCCGACAGATTCTTCGCTGCGCTCAGAATGACAGACTTTTTCTTCTTTCACAACAAGACAGGCTGAATAGTTACATTTTTATTATGTATAGCTCATTATAGCATAAGGCCGGGCGGCTGGCACAGGGCTTGCTGCAACGCCGGCATGATCGTCTATGGCAGCCCGCAACGCACCGTCGCCACCGCCGAGGTGCTGGCCGCCGTTCGCACCCTGGCCCAGCGCGCCCAAACAGCGCCGCAAGCCGGCTGCACGCGCCGCCTGCTCCTGGCGCTCGGCGAACTGGCGCAAGGCAGCGCCGATGCGCCGAACCCCGCTCCCACCACGATCCAGTGCTTGCATGATGCCCTGCTCCTGGTGGGCACGGCGCTTTATAAGCAACAGGAGCCAGGGCCACAAGGCCAAGCAGCGCCGGCAGCCCAAACGGAGCTAAACAAGGCACTGGAAGCGGTCACAAGCGTTGCCGCCCTGCCCTTGCCGCCGCAAGTCACCATCCACCAGCCCGAAGGCTTTGCGTTCTATGGTCTCTACCCTGAACAATATTTCCATGCTGTTGCGGCCAGCCCACTGGGACAGGCGGCAGCGCAGACGAGGATCTCTGTCCTGGGCATCCGCAGCATCGGCACGGCATTGGCGGGGGCCGTCGGCGGCACGTTGGCGGCGCTGGGCACCACCGTCTGCATGACCAGTGTGCGTCCGACGGGGCATCCGTTTGCCAGAGAACTGGCCCTGGACGCGGCGCTAAAGCAGCAAATCGCAGGCGGCCATTTCAACGCCTACGCCATCGTAGACGAGGGGCCGGGCCTGTCGGGATCGTCATTCGCAGCAGTGGGCCGGGCTTTGCTGGACGTGGGGGTAGCCGGCGACGCGATCTATTTTTTCCCGGCCCATGGGCACGGTCCCGGCAGCGCCGCCGGCCCCGCCGTGCGCGCCGTCTGGGGCGCGGTGCGCGTTTGCCCACCGCCCGCCGACGATCTGCCGTTCAGTCTCCCTGACTGGCCGCTGGACTGGCGCGGCC
>JALYUO010000327.1 GCA_030853735.1 Chloroflexota bacterium | reverse complement strand
CAGCCACCAGGTCCACATCCTCCGCAACTAAGTAAAGTACCACCACCCGCAGTAGGGAGCATCCCGCCCAGCATACCGGATCGCCGCGTAGCGGTCAAATCTGCAAAACTATGCAGCGCACCCCATTCCGCCCTGCGGCTTGACGCGCCCCAGCCACGGGAGTATACTTTCCGTGTATGGGCCGCATGACGGCCTGTGAGAAGTATAAACAGGTGCATCTCAAGGAGGAGAAGCATGGTCCAGACCCTGACCCCCGCCCAGCAAGAGCGCAAGGCGCAACGCGAGGCGCAAAAAGACCTTTTCCCCATTCAAGGTATTGACTACCTCGAACTCTATGTCGGCAACGCCCTGCAAGCCGCCCACTACTACCGCCTCGCCTGGGGCTACAACATCATCGCCTATTGCGGGCCGGACACCGGCGTGCGCGACCGGGTCTCCTATGTGCTAGAACAGGGCCGCGTGCGCCTGATCCTGACTGCGCCCGTGACCAGCAGCGGCGAGATCGCGGCCCATGTCGCCTTGCACGGCGACGGCGTGAAAGACATCGCCCTGCGCGTGCCCAATGTCGAGCAAGCCTACCACGTCGCAATCAGTCGCGGCGCGCGCGGGGTCATGGAGCCGCAGACCAGCACCGACGATAGCGGCACCGTCAAGCGCGCGGCCATCGCCACCTACGGCGACACCATCCACAGCCTCGTTGAGCGCGACTACAACGGCGCGTTCATGCCGGGCTACAAAGCCCGCCCCATCCCCGGCAAGCCGGTCGGCATTCGCGTAGTAGACCATGTGGTGGGCAACGTCGAACTCGGCAAGATGGACGAGTGGGTCGGCTTCTACGCCAACGTCATGGGCTTCGAGCAACTGGTCCATTTTGATGCCGACCAGATTTCCACCGAATACTCGGCCCTGATGTCCAAAGTGGTGCAAGACGGCACCGGCAAAATCAAGTTCCCCATCAACGAGCCGGCGGCGGGCAAAAAGCGGTCGCAGATTGACGAATACCTGGACTACTACAACGGGGCCGGCGCACAACACATCGCCGTCGCCACCGGCGACATCCTCGAAACCGTCATGGCCCTCGAAGCTAACGGCGTAGACTTCCTCCGCACCCCCCACACCTACTACCAGGATTTGCCCGCCCGCATCGGCCAGATCAAAGAAGACCTGGAGCGCCTGGAAGAACACAGCATTCTGGCCGACCGCGACGACGACGGCTACCTGCTGCAAATCTTCAGCAAGCCGGTGCAGGACCGTCCCACCCTGTTCTACGAACTGATCGAGCGGCACGGCTGCCGGGGCTTCGGCGAAGGCAACTTCAAGGCGCTGTTCGAGGCCATCGAACGCGAACAGGCCGAGCGCGGCAACCTGTAAGGGCCAGATCCCAGAAAGGAGCGATCCCGATGCCGTTTTACCGGCAGGTCGGCCAGGTGCCGCCCAAACGCCACACCCAAATGCGCCGCCCCGACGGCGTGCTATACACCGAAGAACTGATCGGCAACGAAGGCTTCTCCGGCTTGGCCTCGCTGCTCTATCACTACAACCCGCCGGTGCGCGTCACCGCCATCGCGCCCTGCCCGCTGGAGGTGCCCGAAGAATGGCGTGAACCGGTGCAGCGCCACTACCACCTGCGGACCAAAGCCGCCGATCCGGGCGGCGACCCGATCAATAGCCGCCGCGTCGTCATGTTCAACGACGATGTGGCCCTGGCGATTGCCCTGCCCAATGCCGCGATGGACTACTACTACAAAAACGGCGAGGCCGACGAACTCTTGTTCATCCACGAAGGCCAGGGCACCATCGAGACCATGTACGGCGCGCTGGACTACCACGAGGGCGACTATGTGGTGATCCCGCACGGCACGATCTACCGCGTGCGGATGCGCGACACCCCGCAGCGTTGGCTGGTGATCGAATCGCGCAGCCGCATCGAAACGCCGCACCGCTACCGCAACGAATTCGGCCAACTGCTCGAACATTCGCCCTACTGCGAACGCGACATTCGCGTGCCTAACGCGCCGCTGCTAATGCTCGACGCGCCGGGGGCCGAGGTCCGCATCAAGGCCAACGGCAAGCTGACCGCCTACCGCTACGATCACCATCCTTTCGACGTGGTGGGCTGGGACGGCTACCTGTTCCCCTGGATCTTGAACATCGCGGACTTTGAGCCGATCACCGGGCGCATCCACCAACCTCCGCCCACCCACCAGACGTTCCAGGGGCGCAACTTTGTCGTCTGCTCGTTCGTGCCGCGCAAGTACGACTATCATCCGCTGGGCATCCCCGCGCCCTACAACCACAGCAACATTGACAGCGAGGAAGTGCTGTACTATGTCAACGGCAACTTCATGTCGCGGCGCGGCATAGACGTGGCCTCGTTCACCCTGCACCCGCACGGCATCCCGCACGGCCCGCACCCCGGCGCGGCGGAAGCCTCCATCGGCAAAGAGGCCACCGAAGAACTCGCCGTCATGGTAGACACCTTCCGCCCCCTGCGCCTCACGCGCTGGGCGCAAGAATACGACGATCCCACCTACCCGTTTAGCTGGCTCGACACCCCCGCCACCCCGCAAGAGGCCGCAGCCAAGCGTGGCGGCGAGACGGAGTGAGCGGTGAGCGGTGGCGGTGAGCCGTGGGCGGTGAGCCGTGGGCGGTGAGCCGTGAGCGGTGGGCCGTGAGC
>JALYUO010000324.1 GCA_030853735.1 Chloroflexota bacterium | reverse complement strand
CACCCGACCGCCGCCGCCACACAAGGCCGCCGCGGCCGCGCCTTTGTCACCGCCCACTACACCCGCGCCACCGCCGCCGCCCGGCTGGAGCGGCTGCTGCGGGCGGTTGTCGGTGGGGTGGGCACATCGAAGTTGCCAGACTAGTCACGGATCCGTGATTATCGGGTAATACCTGTAATGTAATCTATCCGTACTCGCCCAGTTCCCCCTGCACCGCCAGGTGTCCCGTAGGTGGAAGATCCGCCCAAGCCACCCAGTGCATTAATCTGTGTAGTTACGGTCGCGGTCATGACTCGGAGCCATACGGTGCCACCAGCACCCCCACCGGAACCAGATGAGCCACCCCCTTGACCGGAACCGTCGGCTCCATTTGCACTGATAACACCGTTAATAGTGACATTGTGGGCGAAGAGAAAGATCAAGCCGCCGCCGGGAGCACCAAACTGCCCAGTGTAGCCCCCGCCGCCGCCGCCGAAGACCGCACTTGTCAAGTCTGCACTCCCTGCCACAGATCCACCTAATGAGGTGGGAGCACCATTGTGCCCGGATGCATCACCGCCAGGAGTACCGTTACCGCCGCCGGCACCGCCGGTCCAAGATTGAGATCCGTACTCTTCGTGTCCCCCTCCGCCGCCGGAGCCATTGGCACTCTGTAGACGGCTACCCTGGCCTTGCACGCCTTCGCCTTGACCATCCACAGTATTAGGTTGATTGTAAGCGTTACCGGCGCGAAATCCCCTACCGACCATATCTATAATCCCACCGCTCTGAACATCTAGCAACCCTGAAACACGGAAGGCACAGATACCGCCTGCGTCTTCCGCAATACCATAGCGCCAGCCGCGACAGGTAAGCGTCCCGCCGTTCTGTATAGTAACATTATGATAGTTTGGCACAGTACGCACCTGAGCACGATAACAACTGGCACCATTGGTACAGGTTCCGCTTTGTAAGTAGGACTGTTGGAGGTTGTTTTGCAGAGTCAGGGTGTTAGCAGTAGAGTTAATACTTGCAATGATCCCGAACTCATAAATACCGCTACCAGTTGTAGCTTGCGTTTGGTGTATCATTACTTCGTCGCCAACTCTAAAGCCCGATGTATGAACTACCGAAAGTACTGCTTGACCGTTGAGAGCATTGGCGCTGAGTGGCGATCCGTTGAATGCATCCCAAGCCGGCACATAATAAGGTTGCCCACTAGCAACAACAATATCGCCATCCCGACCATCGCCAAAAACTGGGTTGGCAATCGTAGGTGTTGCACTAGCTGTTCCTGTACTGGTTGGAGTCAGTGTGCTGCTCGGAGTTATTGTGGGGCTAGGTACGGCAACAGTCGGCGTAGCGGTGGGGCTAGGTGCGGCAACAGTGGGGGTAATGGTGCGGCTAGGTACGCCAAAAATTGGCGTAGCGGTGGGGCTAGGTGCGGCAACAGTTGGGGTAGCGGTAGGTCCAGTATCCTGTAAAGACAAGTAGACGATCTTGGCAATTTGGCCGCGCGTAGCAGGGTTAGCCGGCCGGAACGTGCCATCACTATAACCACTGATGATGCCGTGGTTCACTGCCGTTTCCACGAAAGTATAGAAAACAGAAGTGGTGGGCACGTCGGTGAAATGAGGCCCACCGGTGGTGTCCACCGGCCAACCCTGCGCGCTGACAATAATTTTGCTCAACTGCCCGCGCGTTACGGGATTGCTAGGACGGAATGTGCCGTCGCTATAGCCACTGATGATACCGTGATGGAACGCAGTTTCTATGAAGGGATAAAACGTATTGCCGGATGGTACGTCAGTGAAGTGCGGTCCTCCGGTTGTATCCGCCGCCCAGACTTTACCACCGACTACAATTTTCGCCAACTGGGCGCGCGTGGTCTGATTATAAGGCCGGAAGGTGCCGTCGCTATAGCCGCTGACAACTGCTAGGCACGCTAAGTAGTGTACGGGGGTATAGAAGTAGTCAGTGGGGGCTACATCGCTGAAATGGATCGTACAAGGCACCACGAACTCCTGAATATCTGTTGTGGGAGTGCCTTGAGCATTGAGTCCACCAACTGCAAAAGCTGCCGGACCGATGCCGGCACTCCCTAAGCGGTAACGTGCGGCGAGCAGGGGTGGCAAAGGTTGCCAGCCACCGCCCCTCACTGGATCCCAAAGCAAGGCGTTGTTCGCAACAGCACCATTGACATAACCGCCGGCCAGCACCCAAGCACCGCCGGCTAAGGCCGAGGCGGCACCCCAGCGCGAGTCGGGTAGGTTAGGAACTGTAGAATCGTCCCAGTGTGCAGCACCTGGAGTGTAGCTATATGTGCTTGCTAAATCAAACGATCCGGCACCACCCGCCATATAAACTACGTTGTTCGTCACCATTGCCATAGGGAAGCCGGCAGCATCAGGGTAGGCTACACCTGGGCTCCAGCTATCATTGGCAATTGAGTAAACATCAACACTAGAAAGATAGCCACTAGCCGATTGGCCGCCAACACGGTACACTGATCCATTGACATAGACTGCCGCCTGGGAATAAGTACCAGTAGGTGCAGAAGCTAACCGCCTATAACTATCTGTCATGGGGTCATAACGATATAGATGCGCTGAAGAGGATCCACCATTGAGGAGGTAGATAAATGTACTGTCGCTAACTGCGCTAGCGGCAGTAAGGGGCTCCGGTAATACCGCCACAGTGGTCCAACTATCGAGTGCGGGATCATAGCGATAGCTATTGGTAAGGGAGCCGTCAGTGCTACGCCCGCCGAAACTATACAGTAACCCGCCATGTGCTACGACCGCTGATTCCGCAATCGGAATAGGATAAGGAGCACGAGCGATCCACTGGTTTGTGGGAAGTGGTGTAGCAGCAATAAAGGCAGGCCATACTTTGGCCGGCAGTGCTTGCGCTTGGGTGGAAAGAGATCCGAGTAGCACTAAGGTGCAAGCAGTGCCGAAGAGTACCAGTGCAAACCTAAATGAACGTAGTGCAGAGATGGAAAACATAATCCGGCACCTTTCTAAACTTCAAGGGTTAGATTGTCATTAGCTATATCAGATATGAAGCAACAGGATATATGATCCTCTGCCTGTTAGAGGAATATTTATCTCATGTCGGACTGGGTGTAAAACTCCATGCTTCATTCATAGCGGCTTCAGCCCTAATCCGACATGAGCCAATAGTTTATGATTCCATGAATTTGAGATACGATTATTATACCAGAAAACCTTCGCTGTTTCAACAAGGATGGGCTTCCCGCGCCACGACCGCCGAACGGCTGGAGCGATTCCTGTGGGCGGGCGTGGCGTGCTGAACACGCTAAAGGTCTTGACTCAGTACCTCATCTATACGTACAATAGCGTTACAACCTTCGCCATAGCGAAGAGGTAGGAGGAACCGCAAGGTGCCGCCATCACTGATTGACCAAAAACAGTAGACAAAATCATTACAAAGCACAGCATACCGCCTGAAGAAGTCGAGCAATGTTTTGATACTCCTGAGTATAAGCTGCTCCGCACCAGGAACCAAAGTTATGAACTACTGAGACGTTCGTATGGTGGACGATACCTAACAGTCATCTTTGCCTGGAAGAAGAATTGGGTCAGGATTATTACAGCGCGTGATATGGACAGCAAAGAACGGGCAATTTACCGGCGCAAGTGAGGTGCAAAATGGCTAGAATCCCAGAGTTTAAGAACGAGCAAGAGGAAGCCGACTTTTGGGACACGCACAGTGTCGCGGATTACCTGGATGAGCTAACTGAGGTAGATCCCCAAACCGAGTTTCCGCCGGCGGCGGGCGTGCCGATTCCCTTGCGGCTGGAACGCGAGACGGTCGCCCAACTCAGGACCGTGGCCCGGCGGCAAGGGGTTGGTTATCAGACGCTGATCCGGCACTGGCTCCTCGAACGCCTCGCCGAGCAGCCGACCGGCGAAGCAGCGACGATCCGGGAGCCACAAGGGGCGTATCATGGCGAAACTCCCTGCATTTAAGAGCATTGAGGAAGAATCAGAGTTCTGGGATACCCATGATGCGACAGATTACGTAGAGGAGACGGTGGAAGTAGACATCTGCTTTGTAGATGCGCGCCCCGATTTGCCGATCACGGTGCGGCTGCCGCGCGCAGCAATGGCCTAGCTAAAAACCCTCGCCGATCAGCAAGGGGTAGACCCACGCACCGTTCTGCAAAACTGGACGATGGAACGGCTGGCCGTTCCCACTGTGGATAGCGCCCGAACTTAGGGCGATCCGATAGATGCGCGGCGGCTGCCTAGCAGTTCGAGCGGCTGCTAGGGGTGGTCGCGGCGCGCCGGACACGAGGAGTTCGCACCTGGGGGTGCGAACTCCTCATGCGTAATTGCTAGATCGTAACTGTTCCGTGGACGCGGTTGGCTTCAGCGCCGGTAGCTGATAACCATCCGCTGCCGGCTACCGGCGCGGCGGTCCATACATAACGCTGAGGTAGGGGCTAGATAATATCGCCACCGCCGCCAGAGCCGCCAGAGCCGCCGCCAAAGTCGGCTCCGCTGCCACCGCCGCCGAAGTCAGCCCCACCGCCGCCGCCGCCGAAGTCGGCTCCACCGCCGAAGGAGCCTCCGCCGCCGAAGTCGGGGCCATTGCCGGACCCGCCGCTGGAACTGATGATGCCGCCGGGATCGTTGCCGCCAAAGTCGCCGCCGATCATATTACCGGCATTGCTGTTGCCGGGGTCGTTGCCTTGCCCCTGGTTCTTGCCGATCTCATAGCCGATGGCCCCGCCGGCGAGCGCCCCTAGACCACCGGCTGCCAGCCCACCCAGACCGCCACCTTGCTGTCCATAGCCCGGCTGGCCGTAGCCCGGTTGGCCGTAGCCCGGCTGGCCGTAGCCCGGCTGGCCGTAGCCCGGCCCAGCATTGGGCGGATAGCCGGTGCCCTGTTGCGGCATCGTCGTGCGCTGCCCGCCGAAGCGGTTGCGAAGGAAAAAGGCACCCACCCCAAGCAACAACAACGGGATCAGGCACGCACCAAAGCCAAAGTTGAAGCCGCCGCCCGAATTGGACGCAGGTACAGAGCCGGGGTTGGTGGAGCCGGAGCCGGTGCTACCGACCGGAGCCGCCGGCGCGGCGGTAGCGAGGTTGTTGATTGCCGCCGTGAAACCCCCGGCCCAGTCGCTATTACCAAAGCTGGTGTTCGCGGTGGCTTGCGCCTGGTCCAGCAGCGCACGGGTCAGTCCCGTGTTGGAGCGGGCGCTAATATAGCTCCACTTATGGACCGGGTCTACGCCGAACACCACTTCATCGCTATTCACGCGGTCGCGGACCGACTGATAAAACGCATCTTTGCTGGGCGCCGTGCTGTTGGTCCACACCGTCACCGCAAAGGGCGCATTCTGCGCTGCTTGCCGAATGCTGGTCTGGGCGGCAGCGGAGAGCACCTTCGCATCGTCCTGGATCGTCACATCGGCGGTCGCCCGCGCCGGTCCAGTGCGGATCAGCATCAAGCCACTCAGCAAGATGGCCGCACAGACGGCCAGTAAAAACGGCCATGATTTTCGCATTTAAGTTGCTCCTTATATACAGGGCCGCCAAACACAATGCCCCGTGGTAGGTCATGCCCCCAGTACCGACTCCTTGCCGGCAGGTCACGCTCCTCCTAAAGCAACTTTTGTACCCGGCGCAGCGCAGGCCGGCGGCGACATGACTGCGCCGCCGGGTCTAGCCCGCCAGCCAGGTGAGCACAATGAGGTTAAGAATCATACCCACCCCCCAGGCCGGCAGACCTACTCCATAGGCTACGGAGCTGCCACGGCCTAATGTACGGGCCACGGTCCAGACGAGGCCCAGACACATTATGATATAGACCGCCCAACCGGCAGCCAGAGCCAAGCCGCCGGACGGGTATATCGGCACCCCGACATCGGAGCTGTTGCGCCCGCGTAGCAGGATCGTTATCCACCAACTGGCCCCTAGTGCGAAGAGGGCGGCGATCAGGGCAGCCACTCCAGCGAAGATGCGCCGGATAAGCGAAGGGGCCGGTGCTTGCTGCTTGGGGTCTGTAAAAGAATAACTTTTCATGCAGCTAACGCCTGTAGTGTCGCCCGATGTGGGTAAATCGTATAGTTCCAGATCGGACACACGTCATGCTTGTGCAAATTGAGTTGGGCCAGCTCCGCATCCGCTACCTTCACTCCCGTCGGGTAGTGCGTTCTGATCCGCACCGCTGCCACCCGCAGCCCTGTTGCCGTGCGTGTGTCGCGCAGATAGCTCAGCATCCCCTCCCACGTCCGCAAGGGGCACCCCGCCCACGTTTTGCTGATTTCACTGAACAGCCGGTGTTCAATGGGGTTCCATTTCGCCGTACCCGGCGGATAGTGGCAGACGGTGACTTCCACCCCATACCGATCCGCAATCTGCTCTTGCAACTGCACTTTCCAGACCCGCGACCGCGCACTGTTACTGCCGCCCCCATCCGCTTCGATCAACAAGCGCGTGGCGTGCGGATAACAGCGCCGCAATTCGCCGGCACACCAACGCTCCAGACAATCCACTGCAAAGCTAGGCGTATCGCCCGACTCCCCGACCCCCACCCAACCGACGTTGCGGGTGCGGTCGTAAATGCCATACGGCACCGCTCGTCCCCGTGCGTCGGTCGGAAAATCATGCACATTAACCGCTGCTGGTGCCGTCCCCCACGTCCGCCCCGCGTTCTTAAAATCGCCGATCAATTCCTTCTTCTTGGTATCCACGCTGATCACCGGTTGGCCGTCATCCAGGTGGGCTGTGCGCTGGGCGGCAATCAGCCGAAATTGGCGATCCCGGTCGGGATGGGGCGGTCCCGTCAGTTGCTGGCGATTGCTGCGCCAGCGATAACCCGCCGCGTGCAACAAGCGGCGGATGACGGGCAGACTGACGACGTGGCCCTCCGCGGCCAAGCAGTCCTGAATATCACGCAAGCGGCAGTTCAACCATTTCTCGCTTGATTGCGGGTCGCCGGTGGTATGGGAGGCGACGATTTGCAACAAGGCGGAGATCAGCGTGGGATCTTTTTGTCAGCGCACGGGCGACCGCCGCCCCTTTGGCGGTGGCGGGTCGCGGGCGGGTCGGTCAAGCCGGCGGCTAATTCGGCGCGCCCACAGCGAATGGTAGGTAAACTCAGGCCCGTAATGACGGCCAAGTGGTTGGCGCTGGGACCAGCGGGGGGGGCGGCCAACGAAGCAACATACCAGCGGCGCTGCGGCTCGGTCAAGCGACTGAGCAAGAGATTGATCTGCCGATGATGCGCCGCTAGGCTGCCCTCTGGTGCGGTTTGACACGTCAAACAGCGACAGACATGAACGGCGGGACTGGGATCAGTCATGGGTAACGACCTCCGGATAAGCTGATCTCAGTATACCCTGAAAGGTTATTCTTTTACAGAGCCTTGGTGTCAACCTGGTGGATAGGGCGGCTACTGCTCATAGCGCCGCCAGAGAATCCGGCCGTCTGCGCCGGAGATGAGGTAGTGCGGCCCGCCACCCTGCATCTGTGCATCTTTCAGAGTTAGAAGTTACGCAGTTGCGCGCTTATGGCCGCCACTGCGCTGCACGAAGCCGTATATGATCGCACTAGTACAGCTTGGTGAAAATGATCCACCACTTTGCTTAAACACCAACAGCCTTGCATACTGGTGAGTAACTTCCACCACGCTGTACTAGTACAGCGTGGTGGAAATGATCCACCACTTTGCTTAAACACAAACAGCCCTGCATACTGGTGAGTAACTTCCACCACGCTGTACTAGGGTCACTGAGATAGCCCTGAATGGCGGGCCGGATGATGTCAAGTTTGCTCGTAAACCAACTCTGCTCCGTGCAGATGCGGCGGTGTTCCAACCGCAAGCACGCGCGCATCGCCCAGCCGATGTGGTTGCGTTGGGCCCGTGTTGCCCGCGCTTGGCAGCGTTCCACTCCACACTATTGTTTGAGGCCCCGATGATAGTTCTCTATCGCCCAACTGTGCCGCGCCCGCGTCTCGCGCTCTCCCGCTGTCATGTCCAGCCGGCTGGTCGCCCAATATTCCGTGTCCCCGTCCGCAGGGTCAATCCGCAATACCAGGATCATGCCGTAGCCTTTGCGATGCACCGCTGTGCCGTGCCCGGCAATCGCCACCTCCGTCACGGGGCGGTTGCCGCTATGATCCAGATCGACTAAGCGATTACTAGTCAAGCGCGTCAACCAGTGCCAGCCGTAGCCCCGGATCGCCTTGAGGTTCGCCAAGCTGCTATACCAACTGTCGAACATCACCAAGCGCGGGGCCAAGCCGCGCGTGTGGGCGGTGACCAGCATGGCCTGGAAATGGTCGTTTTTGGTCAACCCGTCCACCGGCTGATCATAGAGCCGCTAGTCACATGGGATGGTATCTGTGCCATCACTCCACAAGAGGGCGACCAAGTTAATGCCCGCGCCGACCCGATGGTGCTTGCCGGACCAGTGGCGAGGGACCAGTTCAATCTGGTGGGCGTAGGGTTTATCAAGTGTGCTGTCATCAACAATGAGCAGCCCTGCAGTACGGCGAACATAGGCTTGCGCTTCGTCCCACAAAGGTCCACTAGCGGGTTCCAGCCGATGCAGCAGGCGGGTCAGGGCATCATGGGCCGCACGGCGCGGACCCAGTGGCTGCACACGAGCGGCTTTGGTACAGGTGACAACGCGGGGAGCGGCCACCAGGAAGTTAATGTAGGCCAAATCGGTCACTTTGGGTGCGTTCATAAGCCTACTATACCCCATACCGCCCCAACTGCGTAAGTCCTAAGATAATGACATCGAGAGGGGGGTCAGAGGACATTGTCGAAATTTGGCCTTGTAATAGGGATCTCTATTTTGCCTGAATCGGGGGTTTGGGTTGAGTTTTCATTTTTCAGTGAAAGATTATGGGTGGCAAGGGCACTTTCGGGGGACGTAGCCCCCTCCTACCGGTTTCACGCTCTTTCGGGGGACGTAGCCCCCTCCTACCTGGGGCATTTTCGGGGGACGCAGCCTCCTCCTACCTGGGGGGCGCGGGGTGGCTTGACAGGGTGGGGCGGGCGCTTGTAGGATAGGGAGGGTATTGTTGAGGAAGGTGTGATGGCCGAAGCGTTTGTTTGTCCGAATTGTGGTGCGCCACAGACCGTGGATGGGACGCAACTCACGGTGGTGTGCCCGTTTTGCGATACGGGGGTGATTGTGCCGCCAGAGTTGCGTCCGGCGCGGCAGGTGGTCGCTACTTTCGTGCTGCGTGATCTGGCGGGGCCGCCCACCGTCGCCCGCCCATTGCCGCAAGCCGCGCCGCGCCGCCGGACGCGACCGTGGGGCTGTTTGGTCATTGTGCTGGCGCTGGTGGGGGTGGCGATCTACGGTGGGCAGCCGGGCGGGATCTGGGTGCCGCTGAGTACCGTGTTCCCGCAGCTCACCCCGATAGCATTTCCCACGCGCACTCCCTACCGCTTTCCTACGGCGACGGCGCGGCCCCGCGCCCTCCCGCCACCGCCGACCCCGCCCATCGTCCGCCCGTCGCCCACGCCGACCGCGCTGCCGCCGCTGGGCTTCAGCCAAACGGCGACTTTCGCGGGTTGGGTGCTGTCATTGGCGCGGATGGAGTCGCGGACGCGGTTGGTCTACACAAAGGCAGGGGATTATTACAGCACCAAAGGGCGGTTCTGGCTGATCTGGGCCGATGCGCGCAATACGCAGAACAGCACGCATTCGTTGGACGGGGATTTGCAGTGGCAATTGCGCGACGACCAGGGGGCGGTCTATGTGGACTTGGAGCAGGACGCTGTGAAGGGGGCCGACACGGCGGTGCAGTTGTTGGGCCGCGAGGCGCTGGCTACGGCGGTGTTGCCGCGCACGTTGGTGCATCCGTTGTTGCTGTTCCAGGTGGCCGCCGATGCCCAGCCGACGGAGCTGGTGATCACGGCCACGGATTCGGATGCGGTGCTGCGCTTCCTGCTGCCGCGCAAGTAAGCCGGTTTTTGATCCGCGAAGGGCCGCGAAGCGACGCGAAGCACGCTTGGGTAAGACGTGCAGGCGCTTACAAGCCGAGGGCAGCTTTCAGGCGGCGATTTACTTGGTCCATGTCGGCTGGAGTCAGTGCCCCGATAGTGTGGATCACTTGACTAGGTACTAACGTGAACAGGACCGGTTTGAGGGCAGAAGGAGTCCGCAAACCCGCTACTTGCCAATCACGCAGAATGTAATCAAAAGGGCCGGTAGCAAGCAGGATCTTGGAGGTAATAGCAGCTAAGATCAAATCCCGTTCGTTGGTATGATAGGCAGCACTGCTCACTATAACCGCAGGCCGTGTCTTGACGGCTGTTAAGTTGCTAAAAGGAAAAGGGCTGAGAACAATATCACCCCTCTGGAACGCCATATAACTCCCTCCAATTATCATAGATCGCATCTTCGTCGTTGTCCCAAACGCGGCGCAATGATGCCTCTGATAACGAAGCCCAGTCTTGGGTGGTCTCCGAGGGTTCTTCAAGCGCAATCAATTGGAAAAGCGCCGTAAGCGCCTGCTCTACTAAGTAGCCCTCACTAACGTGGCGCTGTTGCGCTATCGCAGCTAAACGGGCCGCTGCCTCTTCAGAAATCTCGATCTGCTTTTCCACTTGCACAGGAGTCTCGTTCATCACCGGCCTCCTATTCGTGTCACGGATTTCTCCCCCTGTATAGCGATTAAACGATCCGCACCCGCAAACAGATGCGGATCGTTGGCCGCAGGATGGTTAGTAGCTGTAGAAACCCTGGCCGGATTTGCGGCCCAGGTAGCCGGCATCTACCATTTTGCGGAGCAGAGGGCAGGGGCGGAACTTGGGGTCGCCGAGTTCGCGGTGCAACACTTCCATGACATCGAGGCAGACATCGAGGCCCACGTAGTCGGCGAGGGTGAGCGGCCCCATGGGGTGGTTGAGGCCCAGCTTCACGGCGGTGTCAATGTCCTCGGCGGAGGCGACCCCTTCCATCAGCGTGTACATGGCCTCGTTGAGCATGGGCATAAGGACGCGGTTGGAGACAAAGCCGGGCGAGTCGTTGACCTGGACCGGGGTTTTGCCCAGCTTTACGCTGAGGTCGCGGATGGTGTCGTAGGTGGCCTGATCGGTTTGCAGTGCGCGGATGATCTCGATCAGTTGCATGATGGGCACGGGGTTGAAGAAGTGCATCCCGATGACCTGCTGGGGGCGCTTGGTGGTGGCGGCCAGCTTGGTGATCGAAATGGACGAGGTGTTACTCGCCAGGATGGTTTCCGGGCGGCAGATGGTATCAAGGCGGCCCAGCAGTTCACGCTTGACCTCGAACTTCTCGAAGACGGCCTCGATCACTAGGTCGGCGGCGGCCAGGTCGGTCAGGTCGGTGCTGGGGGTGATGCGCGCGTAGATCGCGTCGCGCTCGGCGGGGCTGAACTTGCCCTTTTCGGCCAGCTTGGCGAGGCTCTTTTGGATGGTGACTAGGCCGCGCTGGACAAAGGCATCTTCGCGGTCGTTCATGATGACCTGAAAGCCGGCCTGGGCGCAGACCTGGGCAATGCCGTTGCCCATCGCGCCGGCGCCGACTACGCCGATTGTTTGGATATCCATGGGGTTGCGTCTCCTTTGCTGTGGGC
>JALYUO010000316.1 GCA_030853735.1 Chloroflexota bacterium | reverse complement strand
ACTCAACACTTCGGCTAAGGCCGTCAGCGTGGCGAGGCGGGGCAGGGGGCTGGCGGGGTGGTGGTCGTGACGGTCGAGCAGGTAGCTGGGGATGCCGAGGGCGCGGGCGGCTTCGATGTTGCGCGGCACGTCGTCCACAAAGCAGGTGGCGGCGGCGGGCACCCCGGCGGCGGCCAGCGCCAAATGGAAGATTTCGGCCTGCGGTTTCTCGCAGCCGACCGTGCAGGAATAGAGGCAGTGGGCAAAGTAGCGTTCCAGGTCGAGGTGGCGCATGATCGCGGCCATTGAGGGGAAGGCGTTGGAGATCAGCACCAGGCGCACCCCGGCGGCGGTCAGGGCTTCTAGCGTGGGCACCGCATCGGCGAACGGCGCGTAGATGTCGAGTTGCAGCGTGTCGGCCACCAGTTCGGCCACCAGCGCCGGGGTCGCCGGCACGCCCGCCGCCTGGAGCCAGCCGGTGTAGTAGCCCTGCCAGTACACCTGCTCGGCTTCTTGCGTATTCACCCACAGCAGATGGTCTTGGCCCGCGTAGGCGTGCTGAAAGGCCGCCGCGAAGTAGGGCGTGGCCTGCGCGAAAGGGATCGCCTGGCCGGTATGCTCCTGCACCAAGCGCGTCACCCGCTCCCCGGTGCCGTAGAAGTCAATCAGCGTGTCCCCGGCATCCAACAACACGGCCTTGTATTGCGGCATCTGGCTCCTAACACGTACCCGACCCCTCCCCCAGCCCCTCCCCTGAAAGGGGGAGGGGAGCAAGACTCGATACTCCCCCTCTCCCTTCAGGAGAGGGGGTTGGGGGGTGAGGTCGTCGGGCCTACTCCAAGCTGCGGCGCAACTCCATGATCTGGTCGCGCAGCAGGGCGGCTTTCTCGAACTCCAACGCTTTGGCGGCGATCTTCATCTGCGACTCCAGTTCCTTGACCAGCCGCACACGGTCCTCTTTGGGGATGGCGATCTCACCGCCCGGCGTGGCTTTGTAGGCGGGACTGGTCTCGGCCACAGCGCGCAGGCGCTCGGTCAGGTCGCGGATCTGCTTGACGATGGTGGCCGGTTCGATGTTGTGCTCGGTGTTATAGCGCATCTGCTTGTCGCGCCGCCGGTAAGTCTCGTCAATCGCCGCCTGCATCGAAGCGGTCACGCGGTCGGCATACATGACCACTTTGCCCTCGACATGGCGGGCGGCGCGGCCACTAGTCTGGATCAGGCTGTCGCGGCTCCGCAAAAAGCCCTCTTTGTCGGCATCCAAGATGGCGACCAGCGACACTTCGGGCAGATCCAACCCCTCGCGCAGCAGGTTGATGCCGACGATCACATCGTAGACCCCCAGCCGCAGATCGCGCAGGATCTCGATACGTTCCAGCGTGTCAATCTCGCTGTGCAGATAGTGCGTCTTGATGCCGACCTCTTTCAGGTAGTCGGCGAGGTCTTCGGCCATGCGCTTGGTCAGCGTCGTCACCAGGGTACGCTGGCCTTTTTCGACCCGTGCGCGCACCTGCTCCACCAAGTCTTCCACCTGGCCCATCGTCGGCTTGATCTCGATTTCGGGGTCCAGCAGGCCGGTCGGACGGATGATCTGCTCCACCAGTTGCGCGCTGTGCTCATATTCATAGGGGCCAGGCGTGGCCGACACATAGACCGCTTGATGGATCTGGCGCTCGAACTCGGCCCAGGTGAGCGGGCGGTTGTCGGCCGCCGACGGCAGGCGGAAGCCGTAGCGGATCAGTTCCTGCTTGCGCGAGGCATCGCCGCCCCACATCCCGCGCACTTGCGGCAGGCTGATGTGGCTTTCGTCCACGAACAGCAGATAATCGTCGGGAAAGTAGTCAAGCAGCGTGGCCGGGCGCTCACCGGCTTGGCGGCGCGAGAGGTGGCGCGAGTAGTTCTCCACGCCGGAGCAGTAGCCGGTCTCCTGCAACATCTCCAGGTCGTAGCGGGTGCGCTGTTCCAGGCGTTGCGCTTCCACCAACTGCTCGGCGGCGCGCAACTCTTTCAACCGCTCGTCCAACTCGGCCTCGATGTCCACGATGGCGGCGGTCAGCTTCTCTTCGCTGGTGATGAAGTGGCGGGCCGGGTAGATGTCAATGCGGTTGCGCTCCACCAACACCTCGCCGGTCAGCGGGTCAAACTCGGTGATGCGCTCCACTTCATCGCCCCAGAACTCGACCCGCACGGCGATATTCTCGTAGGCCGGGTAGACCTCCAATGTGTCGCCGCGCACACGGAAGGTGCCGCGCACCAGGTTCATGTCGTTGCGGTTATACTGGATGTCCACCAAGCGGCGCAGCACGCGGTCCCGCCGCGCCACCTGCCCCTTTTGCAGGTCTACCACCACTTTACCGTATTCCTCCGGCGATCCCAGGCCGAAGATGCACGACACCGAAGCGACAATGATCACGTCACGCCGCTCAAACAGGGCGCGCGTGGCGGCGTGGCGCAGCTTGTCGATCTCCTCGTTGATGTCGGAGTCTTTCTCGATATAAGTATCGGTACGGGCGATATAGGCTTCCGGCTGGTAGTAGTCGTAATAGGAGACGAAATACTCCACCGCGTTGCTGGGGAAAAACTCCTTGAACTCGGAATACAATTGCGCGGCCAACGTCTTGTTGTGGGCCAGCACCAGCGTGGGCCGGTTGAATTGTTGTATCACGTTTGACATTACAAATGTCTTACCCGTACCCGTCGCGCCTAACAAAGTTTGGTTCTTGTGGCCCTCGCGGATGCCGGCGACGAGCTTGCTGATCGCCTCCGGTTGGTCGCCCATCGGGCGGAAGTCGGACACCAGTTGAAAGTCGGGCATGAGTTCCTCCTAGGCATCAGGTGTCAGGTATCAGGTGTCGGGTTGATAGCTTTCTATTATAGCACATTTGTTTGCCCCAGGCCATCGGTCGTTAGATGGAAAGCGCGGGCGGCGGTCGCCAGTCGCCAGTCGCCAGTCGTCGGTCGTTAATTCAGAACTCACAATTCAGAACTCAGAACCCGTCGTCATTCCGCATTCCACACTCCGCATTCCGCATTCACGCAAGTGCCCACAGCCCCTGGTTGGCACTGACGCGGAACTGGATCGCCCTTTGCCCGGCGAGGCAACTCAGGTGGGCGTAGACGGTGGGTTGCAGCAGGAAGTAGCCTTCGGGGCTGGTGAGATTTATGTTATAATGCGCGCACAGGGCAGTTTGGATTACCGAAGCCTCTTGCGGCCCGGCAGCCAATAGGCGCAGGATGACGGCCAGCGTGTCGCGGAAGCGATCCGCGTTGGCCGCCAACAACGGGCCGAGGTCAGGTGTGGGCGGCGCGTGAGCCGGCAAATGTTGGGCGACGGTCATCTGGCCGACACGCTCCAGCGAGGCGAGATGAGCGGCGACATCGTGGCAGTAGACGATGCCGTACTTATCCAGCACCGTCGCCGGCATCACCAGGTCGGCGCTGAATAGCACATCGCGCACCAAGTAGCCGGTGTGCCCAGCCGAGTGGCCGGCCAACGCCACCGCCTCCAGCGGCACGCCGGCAATTGTGACCGGGCCGGGCACTACGATGTGGTCTACCGGCGAGGCGGGGGCCAGCAGAAAATGGCCTTGCAACTGCGGCAGCGGCGCGGCTCCGGCGAATAGGCCGACCGGTTCCAGGCGCGGGTAGCGCAGGAACGCCTCGTCGTAAGCGGGGGCATAGACCGGCACGCCGGTGCGGGCGACGATGAAAGCGTTGCCGCCGAAATGGTCGGCATGGGCGTGCGTGTTGAGGATGGCGACGGGGCGCAGGCCCGCCGTATCCAGGGCGCGCAGGATCGCCCGCCCAGTATCTTTGCTCAAGCCCGTGTCTATGATAATCGCGCCCCGCTCCTGCTCGGTGGGGATGATGCCGATATTTTGTGATCCCGGCAGATAGAGTACGCCGGGGCTTATCGTTACGAGGTCTGCTGCCATGTCACGTCCCTTCGTCCTGTCGCGTGCGATAACCCGCCCCTGGTGGGCTTGGTTAGCCCTAGCCGCCGCCGTCGTATGCCTCATCTGGCCGGCCCAAAGCGGAGCCGCCCCGCCAAGTGCAACACTACAAGGGGAAATCACCCGCATTGCACCGGGCAAGCACCGCGTCGCCCTCACCTTCGACGGCGATGCTTTTGTCGGTCGCGTCAGCGACATCCTGGCGGCGCTAAAGACCTATCATGCGAGTGCCACCTTTTTCCTCACCAGCTACTACATGGAGCAGAATCCCAGCCGCACACGGGCGATGGTCGCCGCCGGCCAGGAGGTCGCGTCGCACGGCTACCGGCATCAGGACTATCGCGACCTGTCGGACGGCGCGATTGGGCGGGCGCTGGTGGCCTGGGACGCGGAGTATCGCAGCCTGACCGGCAAGCATGGTCCCGCCATCTGGCGCGCCCCCTACGGCTACACCGACAACCGCGTGCGCGGCGTGGCGGCCCAGGCGGGCTACAGCACCGTCTACTGGACACTCGATGCGCTCGACACCGTGGGATCGCCCAAAAGCGCGTCTTTCATCTTCAACCGCCTGACCCGCTCCGGCATCACCCTCGACGGGTCGATCCTGTTGCTCCACGTCAATCCTAACGGCACGGTAGACGCACTACCGCGCGTGCTGGCGAACCTGCAAGCGCGGGGGCTAGATGTCGTCTCCGTCAGCGGCCTGCTGGCCCGCTAGGCCGCGCCTCATGATACCACATTTACCGGCCGGCGGGCAGGGGGCGGGGGTTTTCGTGGGTGCGCTGCATTCTGACTCCCCCTCTCCACCGCAGGAGAGCGGGGTTGAGGGCTGAAGGAGGCCGGCGCGCCACCGTCGGCAAAACGATGCAGCGCACCCGGTTTTCGCCGCCGCCGCTGACATCCGTTCGTAACTCAGTGGGATGCGTAGGTAACGCTGGTGAAATGCGTGTAGGGCCGCAATTCATTGCGGGGGTCAGCACCCCACCTGCCCCTAGATCAACGTGCCGCGTATATTGCGATCAGGCTCCTCACCCGCAGCAATCAAAGCCACGAAGTGATCGCAGCGACAGGGGGTTGCCGACTCCCGCGAATTGCGGCCCTACACGCACTCTACGGGCGTTATGAACGAGGTCAAGTATGGCTCTTGCAAAGTCTGCTAGGCGGGTTGTACCGACAGCAGCGCGAAGCGTTGCAGCGCTTTGTTGAACCGATAGTCAAAATCGCGCCGTACCTCCGCCAGATTCCGCCCCCCTGTAGGCGCATTAACCCCCTCACCCCGTTGTTTAAGCCCGCCAGCACCGGCGCGTGCCCCGCCCGCACTTGACTACGGTCCTCCCCCAGCGTCACAGCCCGCCGCTGCTGCAACCCCCCTGCGATCCCCAGTGCCCGCACACCAACTGCAGCAACGCCGCCGGTCCGGCCGCCGCCGCGCTCAGGCTGGTTACCCCATAGCGCACACTCTCCGTCGTTCGTCGCCGCCGCGTGTCCGTGCGCCGCCCCGTCACCTGGAACACTTGCGCTAATCCCGGCCAGTCACATGGTTGGCGAGTTTGGCGACGCGGGCGCGGGCCAGCCGGGGCGCGAGGGGATAGCGGCAGCCGCGCGGCTGGCGCGGAGCGGGGCCGGCGTGCCCATAGGGGAGGCGATCATCGAGCAAGAAGGCAAAGGGTTCAGGAGTGGCGGTCCATGGCGCGCGGGCGGTAAAGGTAGTCGAGGCCATGAGCAGCCCCGTTCTGAGCTAAGAGGTGAGTAGAGCTACTCCTATCTTACCGCAGAACGGGGCTGTTGTCGCGCCTCCCTGACTTTGCA
>JALYUO010000315.1 GCA_030853735.1 Chloroflexota bacterium | reverse complement strand
GCCCAGCGCCGCCTTGCCCCCACAGCAGGAGCATCGCCGGGTCCATGCCCGCCCCTTCCGGCCCGCCGTGCAGCAGCTTGAACATTTCGCCCAGCAGCAGCACCTGTTGCGAGGTCAGATTGCCCGTGGCGGCGGACAATTCTTGCAGTTGCAGCAGGTTTTGCTGCCAATCGGTCATGCCGGAATCGTTCACGGCGCGCACTTCTACGGCGTGGACGCGCAAGGTGTGGCCGAGTTCCTCTTGCAGCAACGGCAGCAGATGGGCGGTGAGCCGCGCATACAACACCGCTGTCGGTAGCACGCTGCGGCCTTGCGGATCATGCAGCTCCTTCACGCGCAGGGTGAAGAAAAACTCGCGCATCCCGCGTTCGACTACGTTTTGGCTGAGTTGCGCCCAGCGTTCGCGATCATTGGCGGCGAGATTGACGAAGCCGATCATGCGCCGTTGCTGCGCCGTTGCTGCCTCGCTGATCCCCTGTTGCGGCAGCGTGCGCGGCGCGGGATGCGGCAGGTTGGGCATGAGCGTGAAACGCAGCAGCACGGTTTGCGGCGGCCCACCGGCCATCACGATATGTTCGACTAAGCATTCGCGCTCGGCGGGGTACAACCGCACCTGGTTGATCTTCGGGTAGAGGGCGGGTAGCCACAGATGTGCGCCGGCCAGCAATGCGCCCAGCCGTTGGCGGTTGCGCTCCACGATGATCTGTGCCTGCAAATACGGGACTTCGATCACGCGCGGGCAGAACACCACGGCCGGCGGGCCGGCCAGGGCCAGCGCGCCGCCCAGCGCGACTAGGCGGGCAAAGCCGTCGAGCGCCAGCACGAGCGGCAGCGTCAGGACGAGGTAGACCAGCCCCTCGCCGGCCACGATCAGCGCCCGCAACGCCTGGGCTTGGTTGAAGGTAAACGCCGGCTGGGCGGCAGGGCGCGCCGCGCGAGATGGGGAATAGGTTGCCATCGGGAGCCTCCTTTTGTGCCCGACGATCCGGCAGGGGACCGCCGGGCTTGACGATCCTGGCTCTGCTGTTAGTGCGCTGCTTGCGCCACACTTTGCAGCAAAGCGCAGAGTAAAACCAACACACCGGCCCCAGTAAAGATGAGCGCGCCAATCCAGGCACTACAACCCTGGCCGGCGGCTTGTTCGGCTTTCAACGCGTCCACTTCGCGTCCCAATCGCCCCACCTGGGTGAATAGTTGCACCACCACGCCTAGAAGCAGGAGACTGGTCCCTAGTAGCGCAAACCCGATCAGGCAAAAGCCCATAGCGAGACTGGCTGGTAGATCATTCATTGTCAATCCTCCTCTTTCATGCGTGCTGCTCGATTCACATACAGTCGCTGCTTGTTTACCCTCCTTTCCCAGAACCATCTATAGCTCACGAGAGGTTCCTTGCTCACATATTATCACTAGAGAGCAAAAGAGTCAATAGGTCCGATCTCCTTTCTGTATGATTTGAGAGATAAAATTGACAGGATACATCGAATGGCGTATCATACAAGCGGTTGATCGCCCGTTATCCGCGCCTAGCAGCGGTCCAGCAGCGCGTAGAGAGGAGCCATCCGATGCAGTCCATAGAGTTTGCGCCTGACAGTTGGCCGCCGCAAGTTTATGCGGCGTGGCAGGTGCACGCAGCGGCAGCCCAGCGCGGGCAGCTACTCGATCCGCACGCCTGTGCCGCCGCCCAGCGCACCGCGACCTTGTTGCGCGCTTGGGGCGTGGCTCCCCTGCCGGCGGTCGCGGCGTTGTTGGCTCCGCTGATCCAGCAGGATGCGGCGGCGGGGTTGCGTGAGCAACATGGTTCTGCGGCGGTCGCGTTGGCCGAGCGGTTGGTGGCGTGGCAAAATGCGCCGCTGCCGGGGCCGGGCGACCCCAGCACGCTGCCGACCGCCCAACACTTGGTGCAACGCCGCCAGCTCTTTCGCCGCGCTTATTTAGACCATCCCGATTTCGCTTTCGTGCTGCTGCTCATGGCCGATCACGACACGCGCTGCCACCGGCCCGGCCCCGGTCAACGGGCCTTGGCCGCGCAAACCCTTCATGTGTTTATCCCGTTGGCGACGATGTTAGGGATGCGGCAGGTGCGCCAGGAATGGTACAAACAGAGTACCGCCGTGCTGGACCCCCAGGCGTATGCCGTGGTGACGGCTTCGACCTGGCCCTGGAACCGCGCCGATAAACGGCATGATTGCGCGGCCCTCGAACAACGGCTGCGCGTGCAGGCCGGCCTGGAAGATATGACGGGCGCTTTCCGCATAGATACCCTGGAGCCGAACCCCCGCAAGACCGTGGAGTTGTATAACCAACAGGTGGCCCAGGCAGATATTGCCCGCTGGCTGGGCGTGCGTATCGTGTGCGAGTCGGTCAGCGACTGTTACCGGCTGTTGGGCATCATCCACAGCTTGGGTCGCCCGGCGGCCCTGCGCTTCTCGCGCCATTTTGCCGACTACATCGCTGCACCCAAACCGAACGGTTATCAGGCACTGCAAACGGCCATCCGCTATAAAGACGACGCGCAGGCCGGCCCCAGCCGGGGCGCATTTAGCCACGAGTCGTTAGTCGAGTTCCGCATTATGACCGACTCCATGTATCAGTTAAATGAATGGGGCGTGGTGGCCGCCACCTATCGGGCACCCGCTACCTACCGCAACACGCCGGCCTGGTGGAACGGCCTGGATCGGCTCACCGGGCAAATCGCCAAACGTGCCCAGACGCGCCCAGCCGCCGCGACCATTCAGGCGTTATTGGCGGACTACCCGTTGGGTACAACATCGGACCCGCTCTATCTGTTTACGCCGCTGGGCGAAATTGTCTTACTGGCCGACGGCAGCCATCCGGTGGATTTCGCCTACCGCATCCATAGCAATCTCAGTCGGCGGGCCACCCGCATTGAGGTCAATGGGCAAAACGTGCCTTTCCAATATCCGCTGCATAACGGTGATCTGGTTGTGGTGCAGACCAGTGATCTGGATCTGGTTCCTGCGGCGGGCCGCCCGGTCGGGCCGGATCTGGCCTGGATGGGCATGGCCGGCGCCGCCGACACGCGCAAGCAGATTCGCCGCGGGCTGATCCGCAGTGCCGCCGAGCAGCATCCCGGTCGCAGCCAGATTGTCGCCATGTTGCTCAAAATGCTGGAATATTACGCCACCCAGCGGCACTATCCCTTAATGATCACGACGCAACGCCTGGATATGTTTCTGCGTGGTAGTGCCGAGGCCCGCCGCTTGGCCGACCTGAACGCGCTCTACAGCGAAGTGGTCGCCGGTCGCTTGGCCCCACAGCGGCTACTGCGCCAGTTGATCGCCGGCGAACTGGCCGCTGCCCTCGTGACCGCCGGCGGCGATCCAATGCCCTACTCCGTCCACCGCATCCAGTTTTGCGAACGCTGCCGTCCGGTGCCGGGCGACCGGCTGCTGGCGGTGCAACGGCGCATCGGTCAGGGCTTGGGCCTTGTCCTGCACCGCGAGGCGAATGAGCGGTGTGCGGAGGCGGCGCGGCTCGGTCGCCGGGTGGCGGTGCGCTGGGCCGAACCGTCGGTGGCGGCCGGCCGCGAATTAGCCTTGCTGGATATTGATGCCGAAGACCGCACCCAACTACTGGACGACATCTTGGCCGTGATCTACCGCGAGCCGGCGGTCCATCTCTATCAGGTCCATGCCCAAGCCTACAGCAACGGCACCGCCGACATCACGCTGGCCCTGGAAGCCGACAGCTTGGTGCAGTTGGCGGCCCTCCAGACCCAACTCGCCGCCGTGGCCCATGTGCAACGGGTGAACTTTTTGCCGCCATCGTCGGCGCAACGGCTCACCTTTAAGTCGCCGGCGGAGAAACGGCAACCCAATCCCTATACGACGCAGGAGGTCTACGACCGCTGGATGTTCCACGACCGCGAACAGCCGCTAGCCGCGATCAACACCTGGTTGGCCGAACCGGGGCCGACCCACCCGCTCATTCTGCACGGCCACCGGCGCGTGGGTAAAAGCTCGTTGGCCCATTATCTCGAACGCGAAGTGGTGCCCCAACGCGGCCAGTTCGTGCCGGTGTTTGTGGACCTGCATAGCTTCTCGGAACTCGCGGTGCCGCAGTTCGTGCGCTCGCTAATTGACCGCCTCAGCCACACGCTGACCGGGCTGCTGGGCTTCAGCGCGCCCCTGCACCGGCCCGGTGAAGACCCCATCCTCTGGCTGGAGCGCACGTTGGACGCGCTGGTGGCCCAACTACACGGCCAACGGTTGCTGCTGATCTTGGATGAGTTTAACGCGCTGATGGAGCTAGAACAGGCGGGGCGGCTCGATCCGGTGCTGTTTCGCAACCTGCGCGCCGTCATGCACGCCCACCGCGATGTGCGCTGGATGCTGATCGTGCAAGAGATCCAGTTCCAAGACCCACTGCTGTGGGGCAGCGCCAGTGCCCTGTTCCAGGAGTTGCGCGAAATCAGCTTGCCGCACCTCGACAACAGTTGGGCGCGCAAACTGATCCTGGGGCCGACCACGCGCTGCGGCTATCACTACGCCGACCCGCAACTGCCGGAGCAAATCGTGCAGTTGACGCAAGGCAGCCCCTATCTGATCCAGCTCCTCTGTTTCCATCTGATCGAGCGCGCCCGCGAGTATGGGCGTACCAATATCACGCAGGAGGATCTGGATCAGGCGGTCAAAGAGATCAGCCGGCAAGGAGGACGCTACTTGGCGCACTTTGTGGAACATCTCAACAAGCCGTTGTGGCGCACTGTGTTGGCGACGGTGGCGGCGGCGGGCGCGAGTGGCGCGTGGATTGATGTGGCCGCGCAGGTGCGGCCCCGTTTGCGCGCGGTGCCGAGTCGGGAGCTGGAGGCCGCGTTGGCCGGCCTCCAGCAGCGCGGCATGGTGGAGCGTCGCCTGACCGGCGGCTGCGCCCAGGTGGCGATTCCCTTGGGCATCTTTCACGCCTGGATTCAGCGCACGCTCAACGGCGCGCAGCACCAGAGCCGGCCGCCGGCCATAGACTGATTTTTGGGAAGGGACCACACTGTGGAAGAGCCGCAAAACCCCTATTTTTGGATGCCCGGCACGTTTAATCTGCGCCAATTCTATGGCGCACCCAAATGGGTGCGCCTGATCTTGGAACAGATTACCTTCACGCCGCCGCACGACCTGGAACTGATCGGGCTGCCCGGCATGGCGAAAACCACGCTGTTGCGCTATATCGCTGATCCGCAGGGCGCGCTCCACGACTATCCTGACTGGCTGCAAGCCCCCTATGACCAGCAAGCGGACCGCCTGTTTATGGCGCTGGTGCAGTTCCGCCTGGCCCCCGCCGACACGCACCCGTTCATCTACTTATACCATCGCTTTTACGAGGAGTATGCGCTCTACTGTGACCGGCAGCTCAAGCACGATCCGGCGCTGCGCCGCGTGTACCCGTTGCTGCCTAGTCCCGACAAGCAGACCGCAACAACCGCAGTAGACACCATGCAACTGGCAATTGAACGGCTCGTTGCCGACGATATTCGCCCGGTGCTGCTGCTGGACGACTTCGATCTGGCGTTTGCTCGCCTGGATCTGGAACAAACGACGCGCCTGCGCCCGTGGCGCGACAGGGTGGCGTTTGTGCTGGTGACGGAACGCCCACTGCATGAGGTGAACGCCAAGGCCGCCGGTTCCCCGTTTTTTCAGACCATGCCGGTGCAGACGATCACCGGATTACCGCCCGCTGAGGCACGGCGGATGCTGGCGGAGCCGGCGCAGAACGCCGGCTGTCCCTTCCCCGACGCAGATGTGGACACGATTCTGCCCTACACCGGCGGGCACCCCTATCTGCTGATCCTGGCTGGGCGGGCGCTGTGGGAGACGCGCGCCCGCTTGACGCTGCTGGGCAGCGTGCAACCTCTATCGGCCCAGCAACAGCAGATGTTGCGCGGGCGCTTGCAGGACAATTTTGGCCGCACGTTCCAGTTTTATCGGGATGGCCTCAGCCCCGCCGAATTGCAGGCGTTGCGCCTGCTGATCAACGAGGGCACCGGCACCGATTACGCCACACTAGCGGCGTTGGAGGCGAAAGGGCTGGTGCAATACGAGGCCGCGGACAACTATGTGCCGTTCTCGCCCTTGTTCGCGGAGTTCGTGGCCGGCGCGTCCGCGTCGCCTGTGGCTCCGGCCGATCTGCCGTTGACGGGCATCGAAGGCCAGTTTTATGATTACCTCTATCACAATGCCGACCGCGTGTGCCTGTTTGACGAATTGGCGCGCGAGGTGTGGCACGCGGCAGACCCGAACGATGCCGACATCCGCCGGCGGATGCAGGTCACGGTCTCGCGGCTGCGGAAGAAGCTGAAAACCACGACCGGCGACGACATCAGCAGCGTGCGCGATCAAGGCTACCGCCTGCTGCCGCGGGCAGTGACCTAACCCCAGCGCGGAGGCGACCGACCTCACCCCCCAACCCCCTCTCCCTTCAGAGAGGGGGAGTTAGACGTGACCGTAGCTCACTTCTACGGCTGGCTCCCCGCCCCCTTTAGGGGAGGGGTTGGGGGTGAGGGCGGTCGCGTCTGCTAACTCCGAATTCAGAACTCAGAACTGCCGGCGGGGAAGAGGGCCGCCCACGCCGGGTCGGTGTGCAACGGCATGAAGTCGGGATCGGCGGCGGCGAGGGCGCGGAAGGTGGGGTCGGCGGCACAGGCGGCGCGCAGAGTGGACAGGGCGGCGGGGTGGCCCTGGAGGCTGTAGAAGCAGGCCAAGTTGTACAGCACCGCCGCGTCGCCGGGGGCCAGAGCCAGGGCGGTGGTGTAGTCGCTGTGTGCGCCGGCAGCGTCGCCTAGCCGTTGGCGGGTGATGGCGCGGTTGGTGAGCGTCGGCACATGGGCGGGCCGTGCAGCCAAGCTGGCGCTGAAATCAGCCAGTGCCTCGCGCAAGCGACCGAGATCGCTATATGCCCCGGCGCGGTAGGCCAGCACCACAGCATCGCCGGGTTGCGCGACCAGCACGGCAGCGAAGTCGGCCAGCGCCGCAGCGGGGTGGCCCAGCGCGGCCTGCGTCAGCCCGCGGTTCAGCTGTGCGATGTGGGTCGGGTTATGGGCCAGCGCCGCGTTGTAATCGGCCAGCGCGGCGGTGTGGTCGCCCAACGCCCGGCGGCTGTTGCCCCGGCTATACCAAACATCGGCATCCTGCGGGCGCAGGCGCAACACGCGGCTGTAGTCGCGCACCGCTTCGGCGTGACGGCCCATCTGGTGCAGGGTCAGGCCGCGATTGTAGAGCGTGTCCGTAGCGTCGGGCCGTCGGGCCAATGCCGCATCGTAGTCGGCCAGCGCCGCCGCCCACTGGCCCAACGTCGCATAGGTGCGCCCCCGGTCGCTGAGGACCGCCGGCTGCTGAGGCCGCGCCGCCAGCGCCGCCGTGAAGTCGGTCAACGCCTCCGTGGGCCGGCCCAACGCATACAGCGTGTTGCCGCGCCGATGCAACGTCGCCGCGTGGTCGGGCCGCAGTGCCAGCGCGCGGCTGAAGTCGGCCAGCGCCTCGGCATAGCGGCCCAGCGTGTGGTAGGTCCGCCCTCGTGCATACAGCGCACCAGGATCGGGGTGGTCAGAATCCAGCGCCGCGATAAACGCCTCCAGCATGGCAAGATCGCGGGTCGCCTGGACTCCCTGACCTCCGCTCCACCCCACAAACGGCGCGTCCGGCTCCTCCTCCATCTCTCCCCCCGTTACAGGAGCAAGTCCGTCTAGCTCCCCGCCCCCTTTAGGAGCGGGGTGGGGGGCGAGGTCAGTGCCTAGCTCCCCGCCCCCTTTAGAGGCGGGGTTGGGGGAGAGGTCGCCGTGGCGCTGAATGCGGCTTTTGAGAATCGCCAGATAGGAACCGTCGCCGCCGGCCAGGCTCTCGGCCAGCCTGCGAATCGTCAGGTCGGCGGGGCGGGCAGCCCGCGCTGCCACCAGCAGATCGGTCAGCCGGTCCGCCTGCTCCGCCCAACGGACCAGTCCTGCCAACGCCTCATTGGGATCGTCCACGCCGTCGGCATTCGGCGCGGCGGGCAAGGCGGTGTGCAACCCGGCCACGGCGGCGGCGCTAGGGAAGGCATAGCTCAGGGCGGTGTGGATGCTCGCCCGTTGGCGCGCGGTGAGTTTCACGTTGGGATTATAATCTGATTCCGCTTTCTTGCCCATCATTGACATATATCAGAGGAAAGCGGTATAATGATGTAGAACAAATGTTCGTATTAGCCGCCGAAATGTGTGTTGAGCCGAGCTTTGTGTGATTAGCCGGGAGGACTTGAGAGATGGATAAGAAGGAATTGACCAATGGTAGCGCGCCCGTCGCGTTGCTTGATGCTGCCGCACTAGCGATGGTGGCAGCCGCGTCCGCGCCTCCCGCGTTGGACGGCTTTGACCCGTCGCGCTACCTGACCAAGATTGATGGGCGTGACTACCTGGAAGTGAAGTGGCGGCTGTTGTGGCTGCGGACCGAGTACCCGGCGGCGCGCATCAGCACCAGACTGGTGAAGTTCGAGGACGGCTTTGCCCTATTCCGCGCTGAGGCCACGCTGCCCAGTGGCGCGGCGGCGACCGGCTGGGGGTCGGAGACGATCCACGACTTCGCGGACTACATCGAAGCCGCCGAAACAAAGGCCATTGGCCGCGCGTTGGCCGGGCTGGGTTTCGGCACACAGTTCTGCCGCGATTTCGACTTTGCGGCGGAGGCGCGGGTGGAACTACCGCGCGCGCAAGTGGTAGACGCGCCGGTGGCCGCGCCGGGCACGACGCTCACCCCGGTGGCCGAGCGCATCGGCAACGGCCGCCCGCCGCTGCTGATGACCCCACGCCCGGTTGCCGACAGCGGTCGCCCCGGCGGGACCGTGACCGACAAGCAGTTGAAGGCGATCTACGCCATCGCCCGCGCCGCCCGCCACTTGGCCGAGCCGGAAGTGGATGCGCGCTGCGCGGATGTCTATGGCTGCGCGCCGAGCGACCTGTCGAAGCTGGAAGCCTCGCAGTTCATTGACGCGCTCAAAGGCGAACAAGCAGCTTAGGCGGACGGCACCACGGAGGCATGGAGCCACAGAGGATTACGCAAGGTTTGACTCTGTGTTTCCATGCCTCCATGGGGCTGTGGAAGGGAGCAGGCGATGTACGGACAAGATGAGCTGTTTACCACACGACAGGCGGCGGCTTTCCTGGGCGTAGAGGAGCTGACCGTGCGCTTGGCGATTAAGCAGGGCACGTTGCGCGCGTGGCGAATGCCGCAGAGCCGCCATGTGCTGATCCGTAAGCGTGATCTGCTGCCCTTCCACGACCCTGCTCATGCGCTGCTGGCCGCGCCGCGCCAACTCGCGCTGTTCAGCGATGATGCGGCGTGACGGGGGTCAGGGGTCAGGGGTCAGGCGTTTAGCGGAGCGGTGTTGTTTGCTGCTCGGTGAACTGAACAGAAGTGGGGAGGCGATGCACGGGTTGCGTCGCCTCTGCTTTTGGGGTCACACCGGCCACGGAACTCTCCCCTAAAGGGGTGGGGGGAGGGGTCGGGCGCAGCTAAACTCCCCTCCCGCTTTAGGGGAGGGGTCGCAGCCTCACGCCCCAGCCGGCGGCCAGGGTGGCCTCGAAGGCGGCCATGAGCGTGGCAGGGGTGGGGACCGGGGTGATCAGGTCGCTGAGGCCGCAGGCGTGGGCGCGCAAGCCGGCGGCCAAGCGATCCCGGTCGGCAGGGCGGGGAGCCAGCAGAGCGGCCAGCAGATCGGCTTGCCAGACCAACGGCAGCCCCACCTGGAGCAGCACCCCGCCGCGCCGCCGCACCTGGGCCAAGCCGACCAGCTTGCGCGGCCCCACCGCCACCTCATAGGGCGAGAGCGAGGCAAAGCAGGCGCGATGCACCAAGTCAGCATCACTCCAGACACCATCGGCGGGGGGTCGGCGCGGGGCGCGGTAGGGGTCAGCGCGCACCTCAGCGACCGGCACTAGGCGCAGGTCGGGCACCCCCAGTCCGATCAGGGTCGCCAGCCACGCCTCGCCCAGCCAACGGTAGGACTCGGTCACATCGGGCGGGGCCAGGCGGTGGCCGACCGGCAGGGCGATGTCGCAACTCAGCAGGGCCGGCCCGGCCAGCACGGCGGTGCCGCCCGACCGCCGCCGCACCACCGGGATGCTATGCGCCGCGCAGGCCGCCGCGTTGACCGTCTCCGGCGGCTGAAACACACCCAGGATCAGCGTGGGGGCCGCCGCCCAATACCAGCGCAGGGCCGGCAACGCCGCATCCCCGGCGATCAGCGCCACGGCGCGCGCCACCTGCACCTCCGCTGTGTCCACGTCCAGCGGGTGCCGCCACCACTCGTCGAATGCGGATTGCGGATTGCGGATTGCGGATTGGGCGGGGAGAGTAGTCATGGTGTTGCTAAGGCTCCCCGATCAATTTTCGCGGTGAGCGCGTATAAAACTCCGTATAGCCACAGTGGACACACACCAAAGCATAGCAGAATGTCTGCGCCGTTCTGTCTCTAGACTCACTTGGCCCGTACAACTCCCTAGTTATACTAAACCGTAGCGGATAATAGCCCCCCGTCACGGATACATCCCCTAACACCCGCTCCCCGCCGCATTTGGGGCAGACGTTAGGTAGCCCTGGTTCGTCTAAGCGCTGCGTTTCGTGGTCCCGCAGTTCGTGGTCCCGCAGTTCGTCTAAGCGCCGCGTTTCGTGGTCCATCAAGATTACTCCTCTGCCTAATTGTACGGAGCCAATGCAACAGGTGTCAAGGCAAGAGGATGCGTTCTGGCGAAGGTAGCGGCGGGAGCAAGGAGTGGCCGGGAGGAGTCGGATTGTGGGAGCGGCCTCCGGGCCGCGATAGGCTGCCCCTACCTCCGCTGTCCTAGATGGCGAGAGGATAGATCGCGGTGCGGCAAGCTAATCGTGGCCCGGAGGCCGCTCCCACAGTCCGCAAGTGAAACACGCAGCAAGCATTCAGGTCGGCGAACGCGCGAACGCATTAGCCCTGCCTTGCGTCCGCCGAACGAATATGCTACCTTATAAGGGATGAAAGCACAAACAAGGGGCCGGCGTGGGGCCGGCGGCTGGTTGGTGGCGCTGGCGGCGGTGCTATTGGGCGGCGTGCTGATCTGGCGCTTCGGGCCGGGCGGCGCGGGCACCGCTACACCGCCGAACACGACCCAGGTCACGGCGCGCTTTGCCACTACGCCGACCGCCGCCGCAGCGGAAGCAGATGCACCGTTGCGCGTCGAAGTGACCGTCATCTTGGCTGCCACGGGGCAAAAAGGGCCGCGCGTATTGCCGTTGGTGGACCTCCAGTTGCGCGATGCCGTTGGGCAGCCGGCGCACTATGGCCCCACCGCTGGCGCGCGCCTGCCGATGAACGTCACCTCCGGGGTCAACGGCTGGCGGGCCGATCTGAGCGCGCCCAGCGTGCCGGGGCGCTACCACGCTCATGTGTTTGTGAGCGTGCCGGGCAGCGCCGACCAAGAGTTTGACCTGCCTAGCCCGACGCTGGAGGTGGGGCCGGCGGCGACCTATACGGGCGGCTTGGTCTACACGCTTAACGGCAACCTATGGCGTATTGACCCCGCCGGGCAGCATCCCCGGCGGCTTACCTTCTACAACGAGGATGGGCGGGCCGATTACCCGGCCTGGGCACCCGACGGCAGCCGTATTGCGTTTGCCCGCACCCTGGCCGCCGCCGCCGACCAGATCCCCAACAGCGAAATCTGGACGGTGGCCCCTGACGGCGGTCAGCCGCAAGCATTGGTGGCGCGCCGACCGGACGAAGACCTGACCATGCCGGCTTTTGCGCCCGACGGCACGATCTATTTCACCAGCGACCGCACGTTTGACCCGGCCACCGGCGGCACGCCGACGATGGACGCGCTGACCAAAGCGCAGGAGTCGTGGAACCTGGACCGGCAGACCAGCGGCGCAACCGCAGCGCGCCAGGCGGTGGTGCCGACCGCGCAAATGGCGCACCTGAGCCATGACGGGCGCTTGCTGACCTATCTGGCCGCACCGACTGCCCTGGCCGAGAGCTACATCCCGCCGACGCACACCTTGATGTTGGCAGATGCCGACGGCAGCAATGCGCGTGTCGTGGTGCCGGCGGATGCGTTCAGCAATGTGCTTGCGCCGCACCTCGCGCCCGACGGCACGCGCATCGCTTTTGCCGCCGTCAATCCAAGCGGGGTGCCCGACGGCAACACCTTGCTGCGGCTGCTGGGGCTGGAGCCGTTGCCGGTGCGCGCCAACGGCGTGCCGTGGGACATCTATCTAGTGGCAGCCACGGGCGGGCCAGTCACCCGCGTCACCCAGCGCAATGCCGATCAACCCTGGCCCGCGTGGTCGCCCGACGGCCAGACGCTGGCTTTCCTGGACGACCGGGGGCTGTACCTGCTCGACCTGAGCAAAGCGGGGGCCGAGCCGCAGAAAATCGGCCCCGGTTCCAGCCACGGCCAACTGGCTTGGTACGCGCCGTGAGGCATAGCCTGCGTCTGACGGTTGGGATGGCAGTCATGGCTGGGGTTCTGCTGCTGACCGGCACGCCGGCCCTGGCCCATGCGCGCCTCGAAACCGCCGACCCGCCTGCCGGAGCCGTGCTGACTGCCGCGCCGCGCGAAATCCGCCTCAGCCTGACAGAGCAGATCAGTCCGCAATTCAGCGTGATCCGCGTGCAGAACGTGGCGGGGCAGGCGGTGAACTTGTCCGATCTCAGCCAACCGCGTGAAGATAACCATGTTGTGCGGATCAGCCTACCGCCCGATCTGCCCAGCGGCACGTATACGGTCTATTGGCGGGTGGTCTCGGCGGTAGACGGTCATGTGAGTGCCGGGGGCTATCCCTTCACAGTGCAATTGCCGGGCAGCGCGCCGGTCGCCACGCCGGCGGCTGCGGCGGGCCTCGGCTCCAGCGATACCGATAGCGATAGCAGCCCGTCGCCCCCGCCGTTGCGCTGGTTTAGCCGTGCGGTGGCCTTGATCGGCGGTGCGGGCTTGTTGGGCGGGGCGCTGTTTAGCAGTCTGGTATTGGGCGGCGGTCCGCCGGCGGTGTCGCCCCGCTTGGCCCGCTTGCTCGGTGTGCGCTTGGCGCGGGTGACGATTGGGCTGGCCGGGGCGGTGGCCCTAGCTTTAGTAGCCGATATGCTTTACCAAGTCGCCTCGCTGATCTCCAGCGATCTGCCCGGCGCGCTGGGCCGGCTGGATTTGGTCGGGGCGGTGATCTCCGACACCGGCTACGGCACCTATTGGGCGCTGCGCGTGGCGGCGGCGGCGGCCTTGCTGACCTATGGCGCATGGCGGCTGCGGTTTCCGGTGGGTACTGATTGGAGCCTCGCGGTAGGCGCGGCGGGCCTGTTGCTGGCCGGCGAAGCCCTGAGCAGCCACGAGGCGGCGGCGCGGCCTTTCGTGGGCTTGCCGTTGGGGATGCTGGGCGATTTGGCGCATCTGTTGGCGACCGCCGCTTGGACGGGCGGGTTGCTGTATTTTGCCGTGGTCCTGTTGCCGGCGCTACGTGCTGCCGGGCCGGGCGTGGCGGCCCCGGCGCTGGGCCGGATCATCCCGCGCTTTTCGCGGCTGGCGCTAGTCAGCGTCGCGGTGCTGGTGGTCAGCGGCGTGGCGAACTTGGCGGTGCATACGCTCGACCCGGCGGTGGTGGCCGCCAGTGACTATGGGCGGCTGTTGATCTTCAAGCATCTGCTGTTCCTGCCCTTGCTGGCGGTGGGTGCGCTGAACCGTCAGGTGTTGCGCCCGCGCTTTGTGGCGCTGGCGACGACCCCTCCCCCCACCCCTCCCCTAAAGGGGGAGGGGAGTCGGAGGGCGACCTCCTCCCCGGCTCTTCCTCTAAAGGGGGAGGGGAGAACGGCGGTAGCACCCTTGCTGCCCGCCGTGGTCGCGGTGGGGGGTGCGGAGAGCGGGCTGCTGGCACGCTTTGGCCGCGCGGTGGGGTTGGAGGCGGCGCTGGCCGTAGCGGTGCTGTGCTGTGCCGCCGGGCTGACGCTCTTGCCACCTCCTTGATTGCGGATTGCGGATTGCGGATTGCGGAATGGAGACGGGTACGGAGTTCTGAGTTCTGAGTTCTGAATTGATGATATAGTCATTCAGATAATGCTTTAGAAATTAAGCAAGAGGAGTTCGCACCCCCAGGTGCAAACTCCTCTTGCTGGGGCCAACCACTTCTCCAGATCATTAGCTGAATGACTATAGACACATTGGCGACCGACGACTGACAACCGGCGACTGACGACTGACAACTGACGACTAGAACGTGGAGCAAAGACGGTGCAAAAATTACTGGGACGATGGGTAATGCTGGGGCTGCTGCTGGGGTTGGTGGCGTGTGATGGCGGCGCGGCGGGGCCGGCGACCTCGGCGGCGCAGGGCAGCCCCGATGGGCGGATTATGACGGCGGATCAGGGGGCTAACACGGTCAGCGTGATTGATGTGGCGACCAACAGCGTGATCGGCACGGTGCCGACCGGCGCTTCGCCGCATCATGTGGTGGGCACCCCCGATGGGCGCGAGTTCTGGGTGACGCTGTTCAAAGAGAACCGGATGCAGGTGTTCGACAGCGCGACCCTGAAAGAAGTCGGCAGCGTGGATCTGGGCGGCAGTTCCGATGACCTGACGTTTGCGCCCGACGGCAAGCGGCTCTATGCCAGCATGGGCCAGGCCAACATGGTGGCGGTGATTGACCCGGTGGCGCGCAAGCTGCTCACCAAAATCGCGGTGGGGCGCATTCCCCACGGCATCAAAGTGCGGCCCGACGGAGCGGAACTCTATGTCACCAACACCGCCGACAACACCCTCTCGATCCTCACGCTCCAGCCGGAGCCGAAGCTGGCGATCACCTTCCGCGTGGGGGCCGATCCGTTTGAGGTGACGTTCGACAGCGACGGCAAAACGGCCTACATCAGCAACTTTCTTGGCGACTCGGTGAGCATGATTGACACGGCGGCGCGGCAGATCAAAGGCACAATCAAGGCGGGCAAGCAACCGGCCATGCTGGCCTTCGTGCCGGGCCTGGGCGGCACGCTGCTCTGGATCGCTAACACCGGCACGCAGGAGGTGTGGGCGGTGGACCCGGCCACGCGCAAGCTGGTGCAGCGTATTCCGGCGGGCGGCGGGGCGCATGGCGTGGTGCCCACCCCGGCGGGCAAAGTCTATATCACCAACACCAACGATAACACTGTGACGGTGGTGACCGCCGCCGACGGCAAAGTGCTGGCGACCCTGAACGTGGGCACCAACCCCAACGGCCTCAGCTTCGTGCCGAACCCGTAAGGGTTCACCACAAGAACCCCAAGGAAGTGTAAAGTAGGGGCTTCCCTAGTCAGCCCAGATCAGCACCACACCTTCCTTGCTGGGGCGACCCGCAGGGTGATTGCATCTAATTGGCACGGGCGACTGGAACTCGCCGCTACCGCTACGAAGCCCGCCTACGCGGGCTGGAGCCGGCGCAACTAGATCGGCCGGCAACGGCGGAGCTCTGGTCCGTCCTGGCTCCAGCCCGCGAGGGACGGGGCGACTAGAACTCGCCGCTACCGCTACGAAGCCCGCCTACGCGGGCTGGAGCCGGCGCAACTAGATCGGCCGGCAACGGCGGAGCTACGGTCCGTCCTGACTCCAGCCCGCGAGGGACGGGGCGACTAGAACTCGCTGCTACCGCCTCCGGCATTGTGGGGAGCGTGCGGCCCTGGTATAATAGCAAAAACTAATGGTCGCCATTTATGCGGAGCCGCCCGCAGCAGGAGGAAGCCCAGACCCATGACCCAACCGCCCGACGGCTCCACGCCGCCCGCCGCACCCACCGAGATGCGGAGCCGGCCCGCCGATGTGGTCGCGCAGACCCCGGTGATGAAAACGCCCGCGCCCGAGTCGGCTCCCGGCAGCCCGGCCCCTGGTGGGCGACCCGGCACCCCCGCCGCCGACACGGTGGCGCTGGGGGCCGAACGCGCCACCCGCGTGGCCGAGGTGGCCGCCGATGCCGCGATCCCGCGCGTGCTGACCACCGACAGTGTCATGCCCAGCTGCATGATTTATGTCATGTTCGCAGGGCTGGCGCTGCTGGTGGGCATGATGGTCTTCTGGTATCTGACCACTGGCCTCAGCTCGGTCCACTTCTAACCCACCGCACCGTAATTACACCACAAGAACCCAAAGGACACGACGATTGCCGGTTTGGGGATGCTTGGGGTGTTTGGTGTCTTGGGGGTGCAAAGAGGGGGCTGTCCGTGGAGTTACCGCTAGACCAAGTGCTGATCGGCGACTGCCGCGAGGTGCTGGCGCGCCTGCCGGAGCGCAGCGTAGACCTGATCTTTGCCGACCCGCCCTATAATCTGCAATTGCAGGGCGAACTCCTGCGCCCCAACCACAGCCGCGTAGACGGCGTAGATGCCGCCTGGGATCAGTTTGCCGACTTCGCCGCCTACGACCGCTTCACCGACGAGTGGCTGCGCGCCTGCCGCCGCGTCCTCAAAGACACCGGCGCGCTCTGGGTCATCGGCAGCTACCACAACATCTTCCGCGTCGGCAAAAGCCTGATGGACCTAGTAGTCTGTCAACGCAATTCTGACAGGTGAAATCAGCTGCCGTTTCGCGCTTTTACCTTGTCTGGCCTGTCAGAATCGCGTTGACAGACTACTAGGCTACTGGATCCTCAATGACGTGGTGTGGCAAAAAATGAATCCATTACCGCAATTTAGAGGCGTGCGCTTTACCAACGCCCATGAGACGCTCATCTGGGCCAAAAAATCGCGTGACCAAGCCCGCTACACGTTCAATTACCAGGCCATGAAAAGCCTCAATGAAGACAAGCAGATGCGGAGCGATTGGGAGATTCCGCTCTGCCGGGGAGCCGAACGGTTGCAGGTAGACGGCCACAAGGCGCACCCCACGCAAAAGCCCGCCGCGCTACTCTACCGCGTGATCCTGTCCACCAGCAACCCCGGCGACGTGGTGCTGGACCCCTTTTTCGGCACCGGCACCACGGGCGCGGTCGCCCACGCCCTGCACCGCCACTGGATCGGCATCGAACGCGACCCTGGCTATGTTGCGCTGGCCCAGGCGCGCATCGCCGCCGTGCAGCCCGCCCTGTTGCCCGCAGCTCTCTATGCCGGCGGCAACCCACGCCGCGTGCCGCGCATCGCCTTTGGTCGCCTGCTCGAAGAGGGCTTGCTCCAGCCCGGCCAAACGCTCTACCTCGGCCCGCACGGCCCCGCCGCCACCATCCTGCCCGACGCGACGCTGACCGCCGGCGAACGGCGCGGCTCGATCCACGCCCTCGGCGCGGCCCTGGCCGGCCAACCCAGTTGCAACGGCTGGACCGCCTGGTACTACGACGACCCCGCCGGCGCCACCCGCCGCCCGCTCGACGACCTGCGCGCCACCCTGCGCCAAGCCACTATCCTGCCCTTCCGCCCCGCCGTTGGCGAATAGCGCCCCGCGCGCACACGGCGACACGGCGATACGGCGATGGATAAAGAGGAAGCCCGCCGCATTCTGCGTGGCGTTCAGAATCCGACGGGCGGGATTTGTAAGAAGCGGCTCCGCGTGAGGATGCCGCTACCGCGCCTAGCGCACGCCCCACAGCCGCACCGTGCCGTCCACGGAGCCGCCGGCGAGCAGGTGCCCGTCCGGGCTGAAAGCAAGCCCGTAGACGGCTTTCGTGTCCCCCGCCAAGTGCCCCAACGGCTGCCCATCGGCCACGCGCCACAGCCACACCACGCCGTTCAGATCCCCGGCCGCCAGGAGCTGCCCGTCCGGGCTGAACGCCACCGTGAATAGCTTGTCCATTGATCCGGTTAAGTGCTGCACGGCGCTGCCGTCGGCCACCCGCCACAAGCCCACGCTGCGATCCGCCGATGCCGCAGCCAGCATCTTGCCGTCGGCAGTAAACGCTAGGCTGTGAATCGTGTTGGTGTGGCCCCCTAGCGTGTGCAGCAAGGTGCCGTCCGCTACCTGCCACAGGCGCACCGCGCCGGCCAGCGTGCCTACCGCGAGAATCTGGCTATCCGGTGCAAAAGCCAAGACATTAGGGGTGTTATCCGGCCACGTAAAGGTGTGCAGGAGCGTACCGTCGCTGCCGCGCCACAACCACACCTGATGGCCGCCCAGATCGGTAGCCGAGGCTCCGGTTTGGCCGTCGGGAGCGACCGCGATATAGTCGCCCGGTAAGCCGGGGAGGGAGCGCAAAGAGGCACCATCGGCCAAGCGCCGGAAGTCCACGCTATGGTGCCCACTGGCCGTGACCAATGTCTGTCCATCTGCGGTGATCGCCAGCACGCTGCCCAGCCCTTCCCCTGGAATGGGGAGGCGGGTATTATCCGGCAGGTGCCAAAACTGTAAGCCACGTTCCGTTTCGACGATAAACGTGTGTCCATCAGGAGTGAAGTTCACCCGAAACACATTCAGACCGAGATTCCACTGGGCCAGCGGGCGCAGAGCCCCGGCATTCGCAGGCGTGATAAGATTGGCGGCAGTAGGCAGCGCAGTACCCTCCTGTACGGGCGGCAGCGGAAGGGGAGTCGGGGTAAAGCCGGCGGCGCTACAGGCGGTGAGCGTCAGTAGGGCGGCCACCGTCAGCGTAGCCCAAGCGATACCGTGCCCGCCCCGCCTTGCGCGTGCAGTGATCACGCTTTACGGACTTTCCCAATAGGCAAAGGAATCACGGATTTGCTCACCCTGGCGGCGATCCATTTCGTCCCCGATGCCGTGCATCATACCGCTCCAGCCCGCCTTTTGAGCATCTTTGCTGATGCCGCGCTCGTTGGCGGACGTGGTGCTGGACGCGGCGCGGGTATAGAACGTCACCGTGCCGTCCGCGTTTTTGGTGAACCCCCACTCGCGTGACCCGCTTTCAGGGTGGTCTAAGACGTTGTGGGTCTTGGCCGTTTCCACCACAAAGTGGTGAGCATCCTGCTCGACAATCATCACCGGTCCATCGCGGGTGTGTTCCGGCCCAGGGTTGATACCGAAGGTGCCGAACCAAATATTGTAGAAATCTCCCACTTGGGGATCATGGCCTGGATCCTCGCGTTGGAACTGATTGGTGGCATCGAAGTCTGAATTGTGGCCGACCGCCTTATTGAAGTCCCGCGCTATTTCGAGCAGGTACTTTTCCGGGGTTAGCGGGGGTTTTACGTTGCCGGGATGGTCCTGATCAGGCGGCATCCGTTTGATCGTAATTTCATAGCGATCATAGACGATACGCCCTTGCCCTTGTTTAATGGATTGGAGATGCACGCCGGCGTTAATCAGATCCCGATAGTACTGTAGATTCTTGGACTGCCGGAACTCTGGATAGAGCCGCAGAAACTCTTGGAACTGCTTGTCACGTTCGCGGTCTAGCGCGGCATCAATTTTCTTGGTGTTCTCCGCGCCCCAGTCTTCCGACTCCAGGTGCTTGTACTCCGGCATGGCGACGCGTAGGATGCGGTCCGCCGCTTGGTCGTAGTCGCTTTGCACGGGGGCGCGCAATTCGGTGATTAGGCGCATCAGCAACCGCGTGCCGTCGTGTTCCGCCGCGATTTCTTTCAGATGGGCGTTCGAGGCGGCGGCGACCAGGGCATAGGCCACTTGCGCGATGTTGCTGCCGTCGCCGCTCAGATCGATGTGCGGCAGGTTATCGAGCACCTGGGTGACAAAGGCGGCCTGGGCCGGCAAGCCCACCAACAGGTGCGGCCCGATCACTTTGGCCTCCAGCCGGCGCTGGCGGACGGATTGGGGCGACGGGTCGGGGCTGCTGTAGCGATTGACCAGTGCCAGCACATCTGGGGGCACGGTCTCGGTATGAAAATAGGAGGGCGGCGGCACAGGAATGGGGATGGGGCCGGGCGGCGGTCCCGGCGTGCTGGTCGGCGGCGCGGGCGTAGGCGTAGGCGTAGGCTTGCCCGGCAGACGCTGGAGTTGATCCCAGATGATATAGATGTAGAGTTGCCCGCTAGTAGCCTGCGCGGTTGTGGGAAAATCAGCCTGGATCGCCGCTTCGAGCGCCCGGCTATCGCGGAGACGAGTGTAGCGTTGCAGCTGCGCCTCCGCCTGGGCGCGTTCGGCGGCCACGATGGTGGGACCGACGGCATACTGGTCTTCGGCCCCTTCCAGTAAGTGGTCTAGCGCGTTGCGTAGTTGGGCCAAAAAGTCGCTACGGTGCAGTTGGCCGGCTTGCAAGGGGGCCGTATCATCCACGATCCAGTGGCTGGCCGCGCTCGCCTGGGGCGGGGCCGTGGCCCCCGGCGTAGGGGTGGCGACCGCCCGTTGGAGCAGCCGCTGGGTAGCGCGATTGCCGTGGGTCTGCTGCAGCCGCTGGATTGCGGCGGCGCGCACTGCGCCGTTGCCCCGCCCACCGGACGCAGCATGGCTGATCAGGGCAAAGTTGGCTGCCGGCTCCACCGCTGGATCAACCGCCGCCGCCGCGGTCTTTGTCGCTTCGGCCAAGTGCTGTGTACGCTGAACCTGTCGTGGAGGTTCGCTATCGGGAGTCCGCTTTCTGGGCATCGCTGCTCCACCTCCGCTACAGCTTTTCAACTCGCTACCTATTCGGCCAGTATAGCACCCGACCCCACGCCGTGTCAATGCCCAGCGCGGTGCGCGCTGGGCATTTGCATCTAAAGGGAGGCGACGGGGCTACGAAGGCCGCCTACGCGGGCGGCGACGGACGAGGGACGGGGCGACTAGAACTCGCCGCTACCGCTACCAAGCCCGCCTACGCGGGCTACGCAGGGGCAGATCGTAGATCCGCAGTTTAGGACAGATCCGGTCGCCCTGGCCTCCCGGTTCGCCTAGCTCCAGCCCGCGTAGGCGGGCTTCGTAGCGGTAGCGGCGAGTTCCAGTCGCCCCGTCCCCGGCTCCTGCGCCAATTTAGATGCAATTGCCCAGCGCGGTGCGCGGCTCGTAACGCACCACCAAGACCCAAGCACACCAAGATTAATCACTTGTCCCAGCGAGGGCAACGCAGAATCCGGTGCTACGAAACGGACGACAACATGGAGCCACGGAGGCACGGAAATTTGTGTGATTGGTTGGGTGTGCCTATTCAGATCATTGGCCGGCGAGAGAAAACGGTCATACGGTCGTACTGAATGCAGGGCACCTCGGTTGAGGTGCGTACCTCCCAACCCGCCGCTGTACGGCGGCGGGAAAAGTCGCCGCCGGCGGACCAAGTGGCGCGGCAACCGATTCTGCTCTGCGTTCAGCCTGACAAGGTGCTAAGCCACAGGCTGAATCGTTACTTGAACTCTTCGTGTTCGTGGTGGCTTTGTGGTGCAATCCATGGCGGGGCGGCAGGCAACCGGCGGGAGCCCGCCCGGCTACTGCACCGGGGTGCCGTCCGGCGTGGCGCTGATGTCCACTTGGTTGACCACCCATTGCCCGTTTTGCTGGACCAAATAATAGACCTCGTAGAGTGTCTGCGTTTGGGCAGCTTGCGCCAGGGTGCCGTCTTTGTTGTACAGGCGCGACTCCCATTGCTCCACCGTGCGGATGCTGGCTTCGCCGGCGCTCAGGAGACGCGGCGGCTGGTAGTCAATTTTGAGCAGCCGCGCATCTTCGTGCCGGCCTTTTTGCTGCATTGCGGTGATGCTATCCAGGTTATCTTGCAGCGCCTTGCCGGTCATTTTACCCGTCAGCACTTGCGGATCAACGTTGTGGAAAGCCGCGATCTGGGCTGTATTGTTCGCTTCGATGGCCGCGATGATGGCCCGCCCCACCGCGTCGCTGGGCAGCGTGCCGCCCACCACGGGGGTAGTACGAGCCGTCGCGGCCGCATCAGGAGGAGGTTGGGTAGTGCTAGGCCGCACTGTCGCGGCCGCCCCAAGAGGGGGTTGCGTCGGCACAACAATCGCCTGTGGGCGGTTCGATCCGACCATGAACACCGCTGCTGCCGCCAAGCCAATGAGCAACAACGCGCCCAGCACCGCGATCAGGCCGAGCGGGGCGGGGTTGCGGCGGGCCACCGGGGTCAGCGTGTCGGGCGGTCGCCACGCCGGGTCGGTCGGCACGGTATAGGCTTGCGTCGGCGCGGCGTAGGGCGGCGGGGGACCATAGGGCGGGGTTGCGGGCGTACTATACGACGACGCCGGCGGGGCGGCATACGGCGTGGTCGGCGCGGCATACGGCGACGGCGGCGCAGCATACGGCGCGGTCGGCGCGGCATAGGGCGACGGCGGGATGGCATCGGTTGCCGAGGGCGGCGCACCGTAGATATACTCGCTGCGACTCGGCGGGGCCACCGTGTCCGTCGCACTGCCCCAGATGGGAGCCGCCGCCGCAGGCGCGCCCAACGCGACCCCACAGCGTTGGCAAAACTTATCGCCGGGCGCGTTCGCCACGCCACAGTTGGCACAGGTCATGGCAAACCCTCCGTATGGGAGTGAGGATGGCTATGCGTATCAATATGATACGGGACGCTGGTCACCACGATGCCGGGACGGAACAGCAACGATCCTTTGAGCCGCAGGGCCGACTGGTTATGCAGCAGGTTCTCCCACCAATTGACCGCGACGAACTCTGGGATCAGCACAGTCAGGATACGTTCCGGTTGCTGGCGATGCAGCGCGTCAATATACGAGAGCAGCGGGCGCAGCAACGAGCGATAGGGCGACTCGACGATCACCAATGGCACGCCGGGTATCCACTTGTGCCACTTCTCTTCCAGTTTGCTCACTTCCTCCGCCTCTTCGTCGCTCACCACATGGACCGCCACCACATTGTCGGTGATCGAGCGGGCGTAGGCCAACGTGCGGAGCGTCACTTGGTTGACCCCCGCTACCGGCATCACGACGAGGTGTTCAATGCGCTGCAACTTATCGCCCTGTAGCGTCCCCGATGTCGCTTGGCTGCCGGCGTTGGGCATATTGATGTGCGGATTCGATTGCAACGTCGCCCCGGCGGCCGCAGCCCGGCCTACCTGCAGGTCTACGCTTTGCAAACTGAGCGCCGCACGCACCTTTTCATAATGCTTGTTGATCCGCAGCAACATCAACACGATTAGCGGCACGATCACCATGACCAGCCACGCGCCTTCGCTGAAGCGCGTCACGGCCAAGATAATCGCCACGGCGAACGTGGTCAGCGCCCCCGCTGCGTTAAAGGCGAGGTTGAACTGCCAGCGCGGTGGGCGCAGCCGCCACCAGCGCATGACCATGCCACTTTGTGACAGGGTGAACGAGGTAAAGACCCCAATGGCGTACAACGGCAACAAGCCATCAATGCTGCCGCCGAAGATCACGATCAGTACCCCGGCCAGCAGGCCCAGCGTGACGATGCCAAAAGTGAAAGCCAGGCGGTCGCCGCGAAAAGCGAACTGGTGCGGCAAGAAGCGGTCGCGCGCCAAGAAGAACGATAGGCGCGGGAAATCGGCAAAGGCCGTGTTGGCCGCCAGTACCAGCAGCAGGGCGGTGAACAGCAGGAACAGCGTATAGATAACACCGGGGCCGAAAATCACGCGCCCCAGTTGTGAGACCACCGTTTCGGTGTGCGAAATCTGCACGCCAATCTGGTCGGCCAAGAACGAGATGCCCAGGAACATGATGATCAGCAGCACGCCCAGCGTGACCAGCGTGGATGCAGCGTTTTTGGACTCCGGCTTCTCAAAGGCCGGCACCCCGTCCGAGATCGCTTCAATGCCGGTGAGCGCCGAACAGCCGGCCGCGAAAGCGCGCAAGATCAGGAAGAGGCTGACCGACTCCAACGCGCCGCCCGGTCCGCCAATCGCCACCGGGTTCGCCACGGTGCCCACCGTGCCCAGCGTGCCGCTTACATATTGGTAGAGACCCAGCGCGATCATGGCGAACATCAGGATCAGGAAGATATAGGTAGGTGCGGAGAAAATGGTGCCCGACTCTTTGATGCCGCGCAGGTTCAGCACAACGAGCAGGATAACCGCCACCACCGCGATCAGCACCCGTTGGCCCTGCAAGTTGCCGATGTGCATCGTCTCGGCCAGCGAAATCAGGTTAGCGACCCCGGCAGCGATACTCACCGCCACCGTGAGGATATAGCCGGTGAGCAGCGACGCGCCGCCCACCAGCCCCGGTAGGGTGCCCAGATTGTCTTTGGACACGATATACGACCCACCGCCTTTGGGGTACGCATAGATCGTCTGGCGGTAGGAAAACACCACTACGGTGATCAGCACCGCGATGGCGACGGCGATAGGCACGTTGTTATGGAAAGCCGCCGTGCCGGCCACCAGCAGGGTCGCCAGGATCGCTTCGGTAGCATACGTCACCGACGACAGCGCATCCGACGACAGCACGGCCAGGGCTTTGACTTTGTTCAGGCGTTCGTGGGCCGCCGCCGCAGTGGAGATGGGGCTGCCGATCAGGAACCGCTTGACGGTACCGAACACCCGACCGGCCCCGCTTGTCGGCTCCAATGTGCCCGGCAAGGCTTCGAGGTGGCCGGGACTAAGGCGACGGAAGCCGTCATCACTGGGCCGGGCCCGGCGAATATATTTGTCGCCGCTATGAGTCCCCTGCTGCACCTGCCGGCTGTCCAGATCCATCGCGGGATCGAGCGTGTTGCCGTCTACGGGGCGTTGGCTGCGGCGGGTGCCGGCCGGGGTCGCCGGAAAGATATCGGCGCTCAGATCGGCTTCTTCGTCGCTTGATCCTTCAGGACTGAATTGGGCCACTGCATCGGCAGGATCCACAATAGCGGCGACCTTCCAGCTAGGGCTTTCTGCTGCCGCCAACTCTTCTTCTAGCCCGATAATAGAATCCAGTGGCGTAAACTGGTATTCGCCACCGCCGTTTGCCGCCCCAGAGGCGGCATCTGGCGCACGTTGGCCCGCTGGGCGCTGCGGTTCCTGTTTGCTAGTCACTCTTTATGCTCTTTCGCGTAGAAGTCACACGCCAATCAGTCAGGTGCAGGGATGCAACGCTGGGTGGAGAGCCAAAAGAGGGGCGTTGTTTAGCCTACCCACGCCGGCAGCGTTCCACCAATCGCGCGATCCGTTCCAATGCTTGTTCAATTTTCGGCAACGCTGTGGCGTAAGACGCACGCACAAACCCACGCCCCGACTCGCCGAAAGCCGATCCCGGCACCATCGCAACGTGTTCTTCCATCAGCAGGCGCTCAGAAAACTCCACATCGCTCAGGCCGGTGCTTGCCACCGCGGGGAAGGCATAAAACGCGCCACGCGGCTCAAAGCAGGCCAAGCCGAGGCTGCGGAAACCGCCGACGATCAGTTGCCGGCGGCGGTCGTATTCCTGGCGCATCTCTTCAATATACGGTTCGCCGCTCTTGAGGGCTTCAATGGCGGCTTCCTGTGCCGTGGTCGGGGCCGACATGATGATATATTGGTGGATTTTCCGCATGGCGGCCAGTAAGTCCGCCGGCGCGGCCACGTAGCCGATGCGCCAGCCGGTCATCGCCACCGACTTGGAGAAGCCGCCCAACAGGATCGTGCGGTCCCAGGCACCGGGCAACGACGCGAAGCAGGTATGTGGCACGCCATAGACCAGCCGGTCGTAGATTTCGTCGGAAATCACCAGCAGATCGTGTTCGGCGGCCCAGTGAGCAATCTCTTCCAGCCGCACACGGTCCAGCACGGCTCCGGTCGGGTTGTTGGGATAACCCAGCAAGACGGCTTTGCTGCGCGGCGTGCGGGCGCGTTCCAGGTCGGCCACCGTCACCTGGAAGTTGTCCTCCACGCGCGTCGGCACGGCGACCGGGTGCCCGCCGCCGAAGACCACCGTCGGCCCATAGGCGACAAAACACGGCTCCGGCACGATCACTTCGTCGCCGGGATCCAAGATTGCCATGCAGGCCAGCAGCAACGCTTCGCTGACCCCCACCGTGATCAAGAGTTCGGTGTCGGGGTTGTACTCGACCCCGTACAGCCGTTGCAGTTGCGCGTTCAGCCCCTGGCGCAGCGCCAGGATGCCGGAGTTCGAGGTATAGTGCGTCTCACCCCGGCGCAGCGACTCGATGCCCGCCGCGACAATGGGCGCGGGGGTGACGAAATCGGGTTCGCCGATGCCCAGCGAGATCACATCGGCCATCGTCGCGGCAATGTCGAAGAAGCGGCGGATGCCGGACGGCGGCACCGCGTTCACGCGCGCCGCGACGTAGTCGGCGGCGGGGCGGGCAGCGCGGCGCGGCGCAGGGGTCGGCAGTTGGGTCGAGATCATGCGGGTTCCTCCTCTATATGGCGGCTTAGAGGACAGCGCGCAACGGCACGCGCCATTCGCTGCCCACTTTGCGCCCGGCGATTTTGCCTTGCCCCAGCAGGCGGCGCACCTCTTTGGTGTTGTAGCCCAGGATTTTGGCGGCCTGCGAGACGGTGAGCAGCGGTTTGGACAGGTCGAGGACATTGCCTTCGCTCAACTCTTGCAACACGGTCGAGATCAGGGTGTAGCGTTCGGCGGCATAGCTGATCGCTAGGGGGTCGCGCGCGTCGAGGGCGATGCTACGCTCCTGCTTGAGATAGGCATCCAGTTGGCTGCGCGTCATGTGTGTCGGCAAGCGGCTTTTGCTGCCGAAGCTGATGAAGCCGCCCGCCGCCGGCAGGGCCGGAGCATCGTGGCGGGTCGGGCGGGGCCGTAGCCGGCCC
>JALYUO010000308.1 GCA_030853735.1 Chloroflexota bacterium | reverse complement strand
GGTCTTGATCACCTCAATCATAGCTTTCGTGCGTGGTGCCAAATCATCGAAGTTGTCAATCAAGAGGATCTGGCCGTCGGCGGCTTTGGCCGAGAGGACCGAGCGCATCGCCAGACGGCGCATTTTGCGCGGCAGATCCTGCTCATAGCTGCGCGGGTGCGGGCCGAAGACCACGCCACCATGCCGCCACTGCGGGGAGCGGATGGACCCCTGGCGGGCACGACCGGTGCCTTTTTGCCGCCACGGTTTCTTGCCGCCGCCGCGCACTTCGCCGCGCGTCAGCGTGTCGTGTGTGCCCAGGCGGGCGTTGGCTTGTTGGCGCAACACGGCCTGATGCACCACACCGATGTTCGGCTCGATGCCGTAAATGGCATCGTTCAGATCCACGGTGTCCAGGGATTGGCCCTGTAGATTATAGATAGTTGCCTGCACTCTTTTTCTCCGTGATAGTGAGCAGCGGTCAGAGACCGGGCCGGAAAAGGCCGACTCCGACGTGCCGGGCCGAGGGGGCAATGGCTACCCCAGACGCGGGTTGCCTTATTGCTTCCCCTTGATGGCTTTGCGAACGGTGATCAGGCTGTTGGCTGCCCCAGGCACCGCGCCGCGCACCACGATCAGGTTGCGCTCGGTGTCAATCTGCACAATGCGGAGGTTTTGCACCGTGACCCGGTCGTTGCCCATGCGCCCGGCCATTCGCATCCCTTTGTAGACGCGGCCCGGCGTGGTGCCGGCCCCGATGGAACCAGGGCGGCGGTGGCGGTCGGATTGGCCGTGCGTTTTGGGGCCACCGGCGAAGTGATAGCGCTTTACCACGCCGGCAAAGCCCTTGCCCTTCGAGATGCCGATCACGTCTACGATCTCGCCGACCACGAACATGGTCACGTCAATAACATCACCGACATTATGACTGCCTGCATCGTCGCCGCCGACTTCCATTTCGCGCAGATGGCGCAGCAGGGGCAGCTTGTTCTTACGCAGGTGGCCCTTTTGCGGCTCGGTGATCTTGCGCTCCTGGCGGCCGGTCAGTTCCTCAAAACCGATCTGGACGGCGCTATAGCCGTCAGTATCGGGCGTTTTAACTTGCGTCACCGTGCAGGGACCGGCCTGAAGGACCGTTACCCCGGTCGCGGTGCCGTTCGGCTCGAAAATCTGCGTCATGCCGATTTTGCGGCCTAAAATACCCTTGATCATGATGGTATCCTCTGTTCAGCAGGGCTGAACTGAACTGGCGGACCGAGAGGTCGGGCGGATAGCGCGCCTTCCGGTCACAGGTGGCCGCGGCCCTTACAACTTGATTTCGATGTCCACGCCGGCCGGCAGGTTCAATCGCATCAACGCGCTGATCGTCTTCTGGTTCGGGTCCAGCACATCAATCAGGCGCTTGTGGGTGCGGATCTCAAACTGTTCTTGCGAATCCTTGTCAATGAAGGGACTACGGATGACACTGTGCTTCTCGATTCTGGTCGGTAGCGGCACCGGGCCGGCCACCAATGCCCCCGTCCGTTCCGCCGTCTCCACGATTTGCAGAGCCGACTGATCCAGGATCTTGTGGTCGTAAGCCTTCAACCGGATACGGATTTTTTGTTTCGCCACGCTCCTTCTCTCCCTCACGCACGTAGCGTAATGCGTAATACGTAATGCGTAAAATCGGGTTATTACGCATTACGTATTACGTATTACGAGTCGTGTCACTGAATAATCTTGGTGCAAACGCCGGCACCCACGGTGCGCCCGCCCTCGCGGATGGCAAAGCGCAAACCTTCTTCAATGGCGACCGGCACGATCAACTCCACCGTCATCTGCGTGTTGTCGCCCGGCATCACCATCTCCACGCCCTCTTGCAGCGCGATGTTGCCCGTCACATCCGTTGTGCGGATGTAGAACTGCGGTCGGTAGCCGCTGAAGAACGGCGTATGACGGCCCCCTTCTTCCTTGCTCAACACATACACTTCGGCGAAGAACTTGGTGTGCGGCTTGATGCTGCCCGGCTTCGCCAGCACTTGCCCACGCTCCACATCAATGCGCTCGATGCCGCGCAGCAGCGTGCCCACGTTGTCGCCCGCCAAGCCCTCGTCCAGCGTCTTCATGAACATTTCCACGCCCGTGACCACCGTTGTGCGCGTGTCACGCATCCCGACGATCTCGACCGTCTCGCCCACTTTGACCTTGCCGCGCTCGATGCGGCCCGTCGTCACCGTACCACGGCCTTTGATGCCGAACACGTCTTCAATCGGCATCAGGAAGGGCTTATCCAGCGCCCGCTCCGGGTTCGGAATGTAGTCGTCTACCGCCTGCATCAGGTCTTTGATCGGCTGGTACTCCGGCGCGTTCACGTCTTTGCTCGTGCTTTCCAGCGCCAGCATCCCCGACCCACGGATGATCGGCACATCGTCGCCGGGGAAGTTGTACTTGCTCAACAGCTCGCGCACTTCCAGCTCGACCAGTTCCAGCAGTTCTTCGTCGTCCATCATGTCCACCTTGTTGAGGAAGACGACGATGGCCGGCACCTGGACCTGGCGGGCGAGCAGGATGTGTTCGCGGGTCTGCGGCATGGGGCCGTCGGGGGCCGACACGACCAGGATCGCGCCGTCCATCTGGGCGGCACCAGTGATCATGTTCTTGATATAGTCGGCGTGGCCGGGGCAGTCCACATGAGCATAGTGGCGCTTGTCGGTCTCGTACTCGACGTGGCGGATGGCGATGGTGATGCCGCGCTCGCGCTCTTCGGGCGCGTTGTCAATGTCGGCATAGGCCATGAACTCGGCCCGACCCTGCAACGCCATGACTTTGGTGATGGCGGCGGTCAGGGTGGTTTTGCCGTGGTCCACATGGCCGATGGTGCCGATGTTGATGTGCGGCTTGGTGCGCTCAAATCGTTTCTTACCCACTGGTGTCTCTTCTCCTCATCGGTTTACGAAGCAAAGCCCCAGCTATCGGAGGGATAGCGGGGGCTTGCTAGCTACTGGCGGAGCCCACGAGCAGATTTGAACTGCTGACCCCGTTCTTACCAAGAACGTGCTCTACCAACTGAGCTACGTGGGCCCGGTGGGCAGGGAAGGATTTGAACCTCCGTAGGGCGAAGCCCGACTGATTTACAGTCAGTTCCGATTGACCACTCCGGCACCTGCCCGAACACGTTATATTGGGAGCCGACGATGGGACTCGAACCCGCAACCACCTGTTTACAAAACAGGAGCTCTGCCAATTGAGCTACATCGGCACGAGTATGTAGGACGAACCCCGCCGTTCTTCCTTTGCTGCCCGCTGTTTTACAACACGCACCAGATTATACTATACCCATACGGGCTTGTCAAGGACTCCGACGCGCCACAATGTTGTTTGATAGCGTGCCGTTTGTTATACTGCGAAAACGATGTGAGTTGCTGCGGTGATTGGCACATTAAAAGGGGTAGGAGGCTTCTAAATGCGACACCTCTGGCGATACCATGTATTATGGGTCGGCGTGAGCCTCGGTTTGATGGCGGCAGTTGGGGGCGCAGCCCAAGCGCAACCACCGGCGCTTGCCGGCGGCCACGGCCTCGGCGCCCAACCGATCACCGCCGGCATCACCGAATTCCCATTACCAGGGACCGGCCATAGCCCGAATGGTATTACGGCCGGCGCAGACGGCAACCTCTGGTTCACCGAACTAAGTGGGGCAATTGGCCGGATTACCACCGCAGGCAGCATCACGGAGTATCCGATCACGGGCTTAATGGGAGAACTCCAACAGATCGTCGCCGGCCCCGACGGCAACCTGTGGTTTACCGAATACGGCGAAGCAGCGGTAGGGCGCATCACGATCACCGGCACGGTCGCGGTGGTGCCGTTGCCTGCCGACTGGGAGGGGAGTGGAATTACCAGTGGACCCGACGGCAATCTCTGGCTCTCCGACTACAATCAAAGTCGCATTGGACGATTGACTCCGCAGGGGGTGATCACGGTGTTCACCCTGCCGGTGGCGAATCGCCAACCCCACGGGATTACGCACGGCCCGGACGGCGCGCTGTGGTTTGGCGAGGGAGCAGGCCACCTGGGACGGATTACGACCAGCGGCCTAGTTACGGAATACCCGATATCGTCGGGCTATAGCAGCGGGAGCGGGATCACCAGCGGGGCCGACGGCAATATCTGGTTTACCGAATACCAAACTTACGGCAACCGCATCGGGCGCAGCACGCCCGGTGGGGTGATCACGGAATTTGTCAACCCCAACGGCGAATATTTCAGCCAAGGAGGCATCACACTGGGGTCGGATAGCAACATCTGGATCACGTTGTCGGAGGCCGATGAAATCGCCAGTATTACACCCAATGGCACCTGGGTCAGCTATGGGGGCTTGCCTAGCCATAGCTATCCGCAGGGCATTGCCACGGGGTCAGATGGAGCGATCTGGTTCACCGAACTGGGGACGGACAAGATCGGGCGGCTGGATCGCACGGCGGTCACACCTTTGCCCAGCCCTACGCTGACTACCACACCAACAGATACTCCCACCAGCACGCCCACCCCGACGGCCACGCCGCTACCCCCGGCCTGTGGGCCGGCCTGGCGCGAGGTGCCCAGCCCCGATGGGGGGCCACTCCGCTGGGTCACTGCAATTAGCCCGACCGATGCCTGGGCCAGCAGCAGTCAGACCCCGCTGCACTGGGATGGGCGGAGTTGGGCAATTGTGCCGATCTCCGGCGCAGGGCAGCTTTACGATTTCGCGGCCAGCGCCGCCACGGATGCCTGGGCGGTAGCCGCAGCCGCACAAGGAGAGGATATCTATCATTGGACCGGCAGCACATGGATCCTACAGCCGGTGCCCACACCGGCACCGCTATCCTATAGTCTGGGCCAAATCGCTACCTACAGCAGCACCAGCGCCTGGGTGGTCGGCGGCGTAGAGATCCAGATTAAGCAAGATATTCCGCTGATCTACCACTGGAACGGGCAGAGCTGGCAGCCCGTCAACGTCAGCAGCGCGGCCGCCCCCGTCGGGGG
>JALYUO010000307.1 GCA_030853735.1 Chloroflexota bacterium | reverse complement strand
TTCGAGCGGGGCCGGGTCCGGCTGACCGGCGGTAGGATTGGTCATCGCGGCGGCGGTGGCGGCGGGGGCCAGGCCGGCTTCGGCATCGGCGGGCGCAGGCGGGGCGGTGGATTCGAGCGGGACCGGGTCCGGCCGGCCGGCGGTGGGATCATCCATCGGGTACGGGATCTCCTTTAGCTAGTGGCCGGCTGGTCAAGCCGGCGCAATTCATCAGCCAAGCGGCGCAGGTGCTCGGCGCTGCTAGACACAGCGGCTCCTTCGCTGCTGGCGGTGCCCATTGAGCCGGCGATCTCGCGCATCGCGTCGCTGACTTGGCTGCTGGCTTGCGTCTGCTGCTGGGTCGCCAGCCGGATCTGCTGGGCCATGTCGCTGGCCCGGCCCACCGCGCCCAAGATGCTTTCCATCGCCTCACGCGCCTCATCCACCTGGCCGGTGTAGCGGCGCGTTTCCCGCAGCCCCTGCTCGATCACCTCTTTCGTTTCGGCGGTGGCGACTTCGATGTCATGGACCGTACCGTGGATCTCGCCTGCCGCGCGCAATGCCTGGTCGGCCAGGGCGTTGATCTGCGTCGCCACCACGCTGAAGCGGCGGCCCTGTTCGCCCGCGCCGGCCGCCTCGATGGTCGCATTGAGCGCCAACAGGTGCGTCTCGCCGGCAATGTTGTTGATCGTCTGCAACGTGCGGTGGATCAGCCGTGAGCGCCCTTCCAGCGTCGTCATGCGGCTGTGCATCTCGTGGACATTGCGCTCCAACGCGGCCATCGCCAGCACGCTACCGGCGGCAGCTTGCCGGCCGCGCCCGGCGGTCGCCAGCGCCAACTCGGCCGTGCTGTCCACTGCGCCCGCCGCCTCGGCGATATAATGCGCCTGTTGCGCCAACTCCTCCACCGTAGACGTGACTTGGGTGACAGCCTGATACTGGCTCTGCAAGGCGGCGGCCAAGCGCGCGGCATAGCCCGCCAGCCCTTCGGCAGCGCCGCCTAGCTGATCGGCCAGTTCGCTCTCTTGTTGCTGGTGGTCGCGCAGGTGCCCGTTGGCCGTGTCCAGCGCGGCTAGGCGATCCAACACCTCGGCGCGCACCCGCACCAGCGCGTAGATCGCCAGCGCGCCGGCGATCAGCATGATCAGCCAGGGCAGCAGCCCTTCCCAACCCAGCCGCGTATAAATCGTCGCGGTCAACAGGGCGGGAAAGAAGGGCAGGAGTTCCACCGCCCAGGCTTGCACCTGCACTTGGCGTACATCGGCGAAGGCGGCGCGCAGTCCCAAGCGCGGGATACTCCAGACAAACACGCCGGTTTCATTGAGCAGGCGCATCACCAACAAGGCCAGCAGCAAGGCCACGGCGTTTTGCCAAGTGAGATCGGTTAAAGGGAACTGCCCAGCCAGGGGTCTGATCGCGGCTTGATACACGTAGCCGCCACTGATGCCCACCAGGGCGTACATCCCCGTGTTGTACCACCAGACCCAGTTTGAGGCCAGCAACCCGCGCACCCGTGCCCCGATCAGCGGCCAGAAGGCCACCAGCCCCGCCCCCCACGGGCCGAGAATCAGGATCGCGGTATAGGTGACCAGCGTCTCCAGGGTCACACCGACCAGCGAGGGCAAGAGCACTTCAACCGTGCTGAAATAGACCCCCAGCACGATCAGCAGCAGCGCGAAGCCCCATTGCGCCCGCGGCAGGGAATCGCTATACAGCCCCCCACCCAGCACCAGCAAGCCTACGCTGCCCATGACTAGCGCAGCGAGTTTGTGGGCCGGGGTATACACTGTGGTTTTCATACCGTTCCTTCACGACCGTCCGGCCGCTGCCCCCGTCAGCCGGCGGACGATCCGCTCGGCATTCGTTCATCCAGTTGGCGCAGGCGGTCGGCCAATTGGTGTAACACATCGGCGGCGCTAGACACCGCCGCGCCTTCGTTGTTCGCCGTACCGAGCGACCCGGCGATTTCACGCAGAACCTCGCTGACCTGACTGCTGGCCTGGGTTTGTTGCTGGGTCGCCAACCGGATCTGTTGGGCCATCTCGCTGGCCCGACCCACCGCGCCCACGATGCCCTCCATGGCCCGCTGGGCCTCGTCCACCTGGCCGGTGTAGCGCCGCGTCTCGACCAAGCCTTGCTCGATCACGCGGCGTGTGTCGGCGGTGGCGGCATCAATCTCGCGCACGGTGGTCTGGATTTCGCCCGCCGCGCGCAACGCTTGGTCGGCCAGGGCGTTGATCTGCGTCGCCACCACGCTGAAGCGGCGGCCCTGCTCGCCCGCGCCGGCGGCCTCAATGGTCGCGTTGAGCGCCAACAGGTGCGTCTCGCCCGCGATGCCGTTGATCGTCTGCAACGTGCGCTGGATCAGCCGCGAACGACCTTCCAGCGTCGTCATGCGGATCTGCATTTCTTCGACATTGCGCTCCAACTCGGCCAGCGCCAGCGCGCTGCCGGCGGCGGCTTGCCGGCCGCGCCCGGCGGTCACCAGCGCCAGCTCGGCCGTGCTATCCACCGCGCCCGCCGTCTCCGCAATATAGCCCGCCTGGTGGGCCAATTCCTCCACGGTCGCCGTGACCTGCGTCATGGCCGTGTGCTGGGTGTGCAGCGCGCCGACCATGCGGCCCGCGTAGCCGGTCATGTCTTCCGCCGCCTGGCTGAGGTCGCGCGCCAGGGCCGCTTCGCGTACTTCATGCGCGGTCATCTGAGCATTCAGATCGCGCAGTTCGGCCAAGCGGCGATTCGCTTCGACACGCGTGCGGACCAGTTGGTAGAGCGCAAACGCCGCCGCAACCAATACGCCCAGCCAGACCGCCAACGCCGCCCACTCGTGCTTGCCGTAGAGCAGCGCAGTCAGCAGTACCGGCACATAGACCAGCGCATCCACCCCCCAATTAGCGCGGAAGGCACTGCGGCGGCCCAGCCACGCCGCCCGCCAGTCCAGCCGAATGATCACCGCGCCGAAAAGAACGGCATCATTGACGAGCCGCACGCTAATGAGCGCCAGGGTCAGCGCCAGCAGATTCAGCGGGGCGAAGCTGTGCAACGGAACTTGGCCGCCCACCGCAGCGTACACGAACCCGCCGGTGAGGCCCATCAGGGCGGTCTGGGCCGTGTTACGCAAGAAGATCCAGTGGGTCACCTGGGGATGCGCCCAGCGCCAACGGATGATCGGCAACACCGCTACCAGACCGGCGGCGGCCGGGTTCAAGCTGAGAATCGCAGCGTAGAAGGCCAGCGGTTCAATGCTGATATAGGTGTCGCTAACGGGTAGTGTTGTACCAATCGCACTCAGGGCGATGCCCAGGACACTCAGCACCGCCGTATAGATCCACTGCGGCCCATCCAACGGGTAGCGCCAGAAGGCCCAGGCGAGAGCGCCGTAGCCCAGTAGCCCGATCAGGAGCGCGTAGATTTTGCCGGCAAGTGCGGGTGATGGCGAGGCCATACTCAGCTAAGTCCCTTCTGGTCAGTGGCCGGCCGGGGTGGCTTCGCGCCCGTCCAGGTGGCGCAATTCGTCGGCCAAGCGGCGTAACCCCTCGGCGGCCGTGTAGACCGCCGCGCCTTCGGCGGTGGCGGTGCCCATGGAACCGGCGATCTCGCGCATCGCGTCGCTGACTTGGCTGCTGGCCTGGGTCTGCTGCTGGGTCGCCAGCCGGATCTGTTGGGCCATGTCGCTGGCGCGGCCCACCGCGCCCAAGATGCCTTCCATGGCCCGCCGCGCGTCGTCCACCTAGCCGGTGTAGCGCCGCGTCTCGACCAAGCCTTTTTCGATCACGCTTTTCGTGTCGGCGGTGGCGGCTTCGATCTCGCGCACCGTGGTCTGGATCTCGCCCGCCGCGCGCAACGCTTGGTCGGCTAGGGCGTTGATCTGCGTCGCCACGACGCTGAAGCGGCGGCCCTGTTCGCCCGCGCCGGCCGCTTCGATGGTCGCATTGAGCGCCAACAGGTGGGTCTCGCCGGCGATGCTGTTGATCGTCTGCAAGGTGCGGTGGATCAGCCGCGAACGGCCTTCCAGCGTCGTCATGCGGCTGTGCATCTCATGGACGTTGCGCTCCAACGCGGCCATCGCCTGCACGCTGCCGGCGGCGGCTTGCTGGCCGCGCCCGGCGGTCGCCAGCGCCAACTCGGCGGTGCTGTCCACCGCGCCCGCCGCCTCCGCAATATAGCCCGCTTGCTGCGCCAACTCTTCCACCGTGGACGTGACCTGGGTGACGGCGGTGTGCTGTTGCAACAGCGCCGTTGCCAGCCGCGAAGCATAACCGGCCAAGTCCACCGACGCGGTGCTTAACCGCTCGGCCAGCGCCGCTTCGTGCGCGGCGTGCGCCGCCATGCGCTCATTGGCCGCACGCAAGGCGACCACTTGCCGGCTGACCTGGGTGCGGGCGCGGGCCAAGCTGTAGAGTGCCAGCGCGCCGCCCATCAGCAGCAGCAGCCAGATCGCCAAGCCCAGCCCGCGAATGGCGGCTTGGCTCCAGATCAACGTGGTGAGCACCGCCGGCAGGTAGGCCACCCCCTCCACAGCCCACAACTCGCGCCCGGTGCCGATCAACTCCTGCCACGCCGTCAGCCAGCCTTTCAGCAGCACGGTATCCAACCACAAGAGCGCGTCGTTGATGATCCGCACGACCACCATAGCCACCAGTAGCGCCAGCAACAGGCGCGGCGTGATGGGACCGTGCGCCGCCGGGCCGGCGGCCCACTCATAGGCATAGCCCCCACCGATGCCCATCAGCGCATAGATGCCGGTATTCCGCAGCACCCCCAGCACCCCTTTACGCGCCACGATAGCCCAGCGCACGTTATGCCAGACCGCGACCAACCCGGTGGCCCACGGATTAAGGCTCATCATCGCGGCGTAGTAGGCGGTAGCTTCCAGGCCCACATAGGTGCCGCTGCTGAACGTCGCCCCCACAGACCCCAAAATCACGCCCAGCAGCGATAGCGCCGCCGCATAGAGGATTTGTTCGCCGCTCAGGGCGTTCCAATGCACCACCAAGCCCACGGCTAGGGTGCCCAGACCCACCAGGCCCAGCAGCAGCGCGTACACATTACGTTGTACGGAATCACGAGGAGGGGTCATAACCGCATCTTCTGCTTGGGGAACCGCCGGCTCCGCTCTAGCACACACCAGTCCCCCCGGCGAGTGTCGGGCCAACAACACCAGCACCGGAGTGCGTGGGTAGCTATGTCGAGTGCATTGTACCAGATTTAGCAATTAGGTGCAGCACCGGCTACCGTAGTGGAGTGCGCTGCATCTTTTGGCGCGCGCGCGCCGACCTCACCCCCCGACCCCCTCTCCTAAAGGGAGAGGGGGAGTCAGACGAGAGAGCTGGGCGGAACTGCCCAGACGGTGCCGCTACCCCGGCGACTCCCCCTCTCCCTTTAGGAGAGGGGGTCGGGGGGTGAGGTCCGTCGGTCGCCTTAAGCGGCGTAGCGCGCCGACTGCGGGGACCAACGGGGAAAGAGGGTCACAGAAACCTCTCAAAGTGCGGATTTTGCCACCTACAGGCGGTCGGGGACCAGCGGCGATTTGACAAGCGGCTGTTAGCTATAGTAAGATAGTCACGGTTGTCGCCCCCCACGGCAGAGGTGTCTGTCGGGTAGTTGGGTCATCAAGGATTGCAGGATCGGCGGCGGCTTGTGACAACCCGGCCGATCAGGAGCGCACGTATTATGGTAGGACTGTCTACACTCTGGCCCGCCACCCAGCGGGTGCCCGCCACCAAGCACCGGATTGCCGGCATCGGCTTCACCCTCCTCACCTATCTCGCCACGACTGGTTGCGGCAGCATCAGCGTCAGCGACACCGTTCCACCCACCCCCATTCCCGCCCCGCCCAGCAGCCAACTCTCCGACTCGCTCACCACGCACCCCCGGCACGATCTGGCGGTGCTAGGGGTAGACTTCGACCCGGCGCTGGATACGGAGCGCCTAGCGAACCATGAACCGGTGAACCTACTCGTCGGCATCAGCAATCAGGGCACCAGCCGGGAAACCAATGTGCTGGTAACGGCCGACCTGTGGAGCGGCGACGGCAGCACCCGCTTGCTGCACACTGAGCGCCGCCTTGCGTCGCTGGCGGCCGGCAATGTCATGGCGCTGCGGCTGCAAAACACGCAGACCCCTGCCATCATGACCCACTATCGCCTGACGGTCAAGATCACACCGGTAGACGGCGAAACCAACACCAGCAACAACACGCGCAATCTGGATATTGAGGTCAACACCAGCCGCTAATACGCCGGCTCCAGAATCGCGTCTGCGCTTGCTCCGCAGGCGCATTTTTGTGGGCGGCGGGCTCCGCAAAAAGCGCCTGCTCTCCGCAGGCGCTTACTATTCACGAGCAGATCGACGGGGCGGGTGGCGGTCAGCCCACCCCCGCTGCGATGGACTGGGCCGCATCGTCGGTGGGCAGCGAGGCGGGGGCCGGGCCGAGGCGAGCCTCCGCCGTCAGCATCGGGTCGAGCAGTCCTTGCAGCGCCATGACGTGCGAGCAGATCCCACTGTGGGGGAAGTAGCCACAGTTGCAGTGCCATGTGCCGTCGTTCAGACTGACTTGGTGGACATCGTTTTCCCCGTTGAAGGTCACAGCCAATGCTTGAAACTTGATCCGTTCCGGTTCGCGCTCATAGCGTTTCGACTTCTCAATCTTGCTGATCATGCTGGAATTCACGGCAAACCTCCTTTGATAAGGCGCACACCCCGAAAGCAGCATCACCGGCCAGAGACACAGTTTGTCTCAGAACCGGTGATGGGGAGCCGTATGCGCCTGATATCGTATTGGATTTCCTGCCACTATCGCAACCTCCATACCTGATCCGGCTTGGTCTGGCGATTAGGGGCATTATACGCCTCTTGCCCTACCGAGTCAAGCGAATGCGGCGCATCTTTTACGGTATAGTGGCGCGCCCCGACCGTACCCCCTAAGCCCCGCAATGGCTTGGTGGCGGCCGCCGCCTGCGGCACGGACGCGATTAAGCGATCCGCTCCAGCGTGACCACGGGGATTTGGCGGGTGGTTTTCGCCTGATACTCGGCGAACTGGGGAGACTGCGCGGCCTGCGCGGCATAGAGCCGATCCCGCTCCTCACCGGTCACGACCGTAGCCCGCGCCGTGAAAGTCTCGCTACCTTGCTCCACCGTGACTTCGGGGTTCGCCACCAAATTGTGATACCAGTCGGGATGGGTGGGCGCGCCGGCTTTGGACGCGAACACCACGATGCGGTCGCCGTCTGTGCTATACATCACGGGGCTGGTGAGCCGGCGGCCTGTTTTGGCCCCGGTGGTGGTCAGCAGCAGTAACGTCGCACCGCCAAACGGCCCGCCGACTTTGCCGCCGTTGGCGCGAAACTCCGCGATGACCCCCTGATTCCAATCATTCGGATTTACGTTCGTCATGGGTTCTCCTCTATCGTCCATCATACGTGTCGGCGCGGCGCGTTGCTGTGGGTGGGCCGCACCGCGCATCTGGGTTACACTGCTATTGTAGCGGATGCGACAGTGCCTGTCGGCAAGCCGGCTTACAGTCCGCGCCGACCGGGGCACTACTTCTTTAGCCACCAGCAACACAGGGCAATTGCATCTAAATGGAAGTGACGGGAGCCGGGGCGACTAGAACTCGCCGCTACCGCTACGAAGCCCGCCTACGCGGGCTGGAGCTAGGCGACCCAGGGGCCGGGGCGACCGCACCCGGCGTGAACGGTCGATCTACCGGCAGCCTCGGCTCCCAGCCCGCGTAGGCGGGCTTCGTAGCGGTAGCGGCGAGTTCTAGTCGCCCCGGCTCCCGTCACTTCCATTTAGATGCAATTACCCTGACCAGCAACAGATCTCGCGTGACAGTGGTAAGCATCTTGCTCATAGAGCTCCGTCGCTATTCCGCATTCCGCATTCCGCATTCCGCATTCGGAAGCCGGGCGATTCCCCGGCAGGAGGAGCAGCCAATGGATACCGATGCAACCGTATTGGAACAGGCATTGGGCATACTACGCACCCAATTCAACGGGCGCGTGGCAGGTTCGCTGCGCGACGGTCAGGTGACGATGCGAAAAGCCGTCGAAGCGCAGCTAGGCATAGACGAATTGGCTGCCGACCGCATCGTGAAGAAATTAAGCGAAACGGGGCGCGTGCAGTATGTCGGCGGGGAAACCGACACCGATCCCACCGCCGGCGGCGGGACCGGCCCCATCCTGACGATGCCGGGCACCACTTCGAGCGGGATGGGGCCGATGACGCTGCCGACCACCGCCGCGTTGAGCCTGGGAGCGATCAATAACCCGGCCGGCGTGGTTGGCGGCCCGGTCACAGGTGTGGCCGCCGCCGCCGCACCGCCGGCGAACGCCGAGGAGGGCGGGCTAGGCGGCAGCAACGTGGGCAACGCGCAAGCCGCCGAAGACCGCAGCGGCGCGACAATGGGCCAACTGGGCGACACCAATGTGGAAGGCCCACGGCCCGAAGACATGAGCGGCGGCTACTGGCGGATTGGGTAAGCCGGTCCCTCACCCTGCGGCCCCATGCGTATCCTGATCACCGGCGGCGGCACGGGCGGTCATGTCACGCCCGCCGTCGCGGTGATCACGGCGCTCCGTGCCCGTGGCGCGGCGGCCGGCCAGCCCCTAGATCTCTGTTATCTTGGCAGCCATGACGGGTTGGAAGCGCGCGTGATGCGCGACTTGGGCGTGCCCTACACGGCCATAGCAACCGGCAAGCTACGCCGCTATTTCTCGTGGCGCACGCCCTTGGATCTGGCGCGTATCCCGTTGGGCGTGCTGCAAGCCGCCTGGCAGGTCGCCCGCTTCCGCCCCGCCGTGATCTTTAGCACGGGCGGCTATGTCTGCGTGCCGCCGGTGCTTGCCGGGCGGCTGCTGGGCGTGCCGGCGATTACCCATGAGCAGACGGCGCGCGCCGGCCTCGCCAACCGCATTGCGGCGCGCTTTGCCCACATCGTCGCCATCAGCGTGCCGGAGTCGGCGGCGGAGTTTCCGCCGGGCCGCACGGTGCTGACGGGCAATCCGCTGCGCGCCGACCTACTGGATGGAGACGCAGCACGCGGCGCACAACAGTGGGGCTTCGACCCGGCCCTCCCCGTCGTCTACATTACCGGCGGGGCACTGGGCGCGCACGCCATCAATGGGGCGGTAGCCGCAGCGTTGCCGCGCTTGTTGGCGGTGGCCCAGGTGGTGCATCAGGTGGGCGCAGGGCCGGACGGCAGTGGGGTGGATCTGCGGGCCGCCCAAGCGCAAGCCGGCGCAGACCCCCTGGCGCGGACACGCTATCGTCCCCTGGCCTTCGTCGGCCCCGAACTCGCGGACTTGTATGCGCTGGCGCGGCTGGTCGTCGGGCGCGCCGGGGCGGGCACGGTCAACGAACTGGCCGCGCTGGGCAAACCGGCCCTGCTGATCCCGCTGCCGGGCGCAGCCTCCGACGAGCAAACGGCCAACGCCCGCCGCCTCGCCGCCGCCGGAGCCGCCCTCCTGCTGCCGCAAGCCGATCTCACCCCCGCACGCCTTGCCACGCTCGTCACTGACCTGCTGGCTGACCCCACCCGCCTTGCCGCCATGCGCGCCGCCGGC
>JALYUO010000290.1 GCA_030853735.1 Chloroflexota bacterium | reverse complement strand
TCCACCCGGCGAGGCCGACTTACCGCGAGCTGCGGGTTAGCGCGGTGGCTACGAGAGAGATCGTACTAAGGCGAGCCTCGCCGGGTGGAACCGCCTCCTACAATCCGTCGGTTGGCAGGCAACAGGCTTGCTAGACTGAACCGTTGCCCGCGCCGCCCGCATTGCCGCCCGTGTGGGGCTTCGAGTATAATAAAGCGATGCTGCGCCTGACGCGCGCACTCCGGCCTATAGCACAGAGGGAGATCCGCGCACGATGGGCGCAATTTCTGAAGAAATCCACGAAGCAGTCGCGACTCCACACGCCGCAATGCAATCGGCAAGCCGTGTAGGGGTCGGGCCGTTGGCGCTGGCGGTGCCGGCGGGTGGCGCGGCCGGCATGGTCCTTGAAATGACTGCCTCGCGCCTGCTGGCTCCCTATTTTGGCAGTTCGCTGTTCATTTGGGCTGACCTGATCGGTTTGGTGATGATCTTCCTGACCCTGGGCTACACGCTGGGGGGGCGGCTGGCCGACCGTGCCCCGCGCCCGGTGCTGCTGTATGGCCTGCTGGCCGCCGCTGGGCTGGCGATCCTGGCAATTCCTGTGTTGTCCAGCCCGGTGCTGGCGGCGGTCGCCGGGCTGACGGTGGGCGGCACGAATCTCGGCGCGCTGATCGGCGTGATTGCCCTGTTTGGCCTGCCGTCCGTCTTGCTGGGCATGATCGCGCCCTTTGCCATTCGGCTGCGCCTACGCGCAGTGGGCGCGGCGGGGCGCACTGCCGGCTCGCTCTATGCCCTCGCCACGCTGGGCAGCATCGTCGGCACCTTCGCCACGGTCTTCGGCCTGCTGCCCTACCTCGGCATCGCCCTCACCCTGACCCTAGCCGGCGGCGGGCTGCTGCTCGTGGCTGCGCTGGGCGCGCTGGTGGCGGGGCGACGACCTAACCCCCCGACCCCCTTCCCTACGAAGGAAGGGGGGGCAGACGTTGCCACCACGCTCCCCTCCCTTCGTAGGGGAGGGGTTGGGGGAGAGGTCGTCACCGTCGCCCCCAACTCAGACCTCAGACCTCAGACCTCAGAACTCGCCACCATTCGCACGCCGCAATTATGGGCCGTGGTCGGCGTGGGCGGGGCGGGCGTGATGGCGCTGGAGATGACCGCCGCGCAGCTGCTGCGGCCCTACTTCGGCAGTTCACTGTTCATCTGGGCCAACCTGATCGGCTTGGTGATGATCTATCTGACGCTGGGCTACTGGCTGGGCGGGCGGCTGGCCGACCGCGCGCCGCGCCCGGCCGTGCTGTATGGGCTGATGAGCGTGGCCGGGCTGGCAACGGCGATTATCCCGCTGCTGGCCCAGCCGATCCTCACTTGGTCGCTGGAAGGCTTCGCGCAGGTGTCGGTGGGCATCTTCTATGGCTCGTTAGCCGGGGTCATCGGCCTGTTCGCTATCCCTTTAGTCTTGCTTGGCATGATCTCGCCGTTCGCCATTCGCCTGCGGACGCAGCACGCTGCCGCCGCCGGACAGACCGCCGGCGGGGTCTCATCGGTGTCCACACTGGGCAGCATCATCGGGACGTTTGTGCCCGTTTTCCTCTTGTTGCCCAACGTCGGCAGTGGGCGCACCCTGTTGCTGACCGCCGGCGCGGTGCTGCTGGTCGCAACGGTGGGGATGCTGGCCGGGCAGGTGCGCGGGGCGCGCTTGGTGGGGGCCGGGCTGCTGGCCGTGGCCGCGCTCGGTTTGCTGCCGCCGCCCGCGTTGATCAAGCCGCCGCCCTACGGCACGATGATCGTGGACCGCGAATCGGTCTACAACTATATCCAGGTGGTCGCCGCCCCCAACGGCGACACACATCTGGTCCTCAACGAAGGTCACGCCGTCCACAGCATCTACCGCGCCGATCCGGCGCAGCCGCTTACCGGCGGGCCGTGGGACTACTGGCTGGTCGCCCCCTATGTCAATGCCAATATGCAGCCCGCGAAGGTCAACAACCTGCTGATGCTCGGTTCGGCGGCGGGCACCGCGTCGCAACTGTTCAGCCGCGTCTACGCGGCCAAGCCGGTGGACAACGTGGAACTGGACCCGGAGATCGTCAAGCTGGGCCACCAATATTTTCACCTGCCCGACGGCAACGTGCATAACATCGTGCAGGATGCGCGGGTGTACCTGCGGACCACCGGCCAGAAATATACCATCGTCGGCATTGATGCCTACCGCCAACCCTATATCCCGTTCCATCTGACCACACGCGAGTTTTTTCAGGAGACCCAGCAGCATCTTGATCCCAACGGCGTGGTCATGATCAACGCCGGGCGCACCAGCCGCGACTTCCGGCTGGTGGATGCTATTGCCGCCACGATGCGCTCGGTCTACCCGCACGTCTACATCATAGACGTGGCGAATATGGGCAACAGCATGGTTATCGGCACGATGCAGGCGGACGGCTTGGCCCACTTCAAGGCCAATGCTGCGACGGCGACCGACCCGTTGCTGCAACAGGTGTTTGCTGCCTCGCTGGCGCAGGGCAATATGCGCGAGGTGCGCCCCGCCGCCGAAACCGGCCAACCGGTCTTCACGGATGACCGCGCCCCGGTGGAAGAAGTGATCGATCAACTGATTCTCAATTATGTAACTGCCCAATAACGGACCTGTGGGCACGAGTGACACCAAACGGCTTATAGAGTATAGAGTAAGGAGTCTCCACATGAATCTGAAACTACGCCGCAGCGCCCGCACCGCACATTCGGAAGAGATTTCGCTGTTCGACTCCGATGTGAAAGATGAGAACGGCGAGGCGTTGAACATCGGCAAACTTGACGTGCATTATGTGGAGGATCAGATCGTGGGGACGCTGCTGATCTGGGCGGAATATGCGGCGCAGTTCTCGGCGGCCAACGGTGAGGGCGCCATGACCGGTCTGATTGACGAGATCCTGGACGAGATCAGCGAACCGCTCGGCGTGTCGGCGGAGTATGGCATTGAGGTCTACTATCCGCGCCTGGATCAGCATGAGTTTGTGTCGAACTACGACGAACTGGAAGACGATGATCTGATTGAAGAAGACCTGCTGGATGAGCGCGACGGCACCGAAGGCAACGGGCGCATCCATTAGGCCGGCGGCTCCGGCCGGCGCGTTGTACCGCTTGGCGGGCTTGGCAGCCTTCCCGACGCTGGTGCAGGGCTGTAGCACGCGCCGGCGACCGCCGGGACCGTGGGGGCCGGCTGCCGACTGGAACTTGAAGCGCCGCGGCGCGGACCCCGCCACCGCCGAGGCCAACTGGGCGGCTTTCGCAGCGGCGGTAGGC
>JALYUO010000254.1 GCA_030853735.1 Chloroflexota bacterium | reverse complement strand
GGTAGGGCAGTGGGCCGGCGGCGGGCCGTCTCCGGGTTCGGGGGGCGGTGGGGGCCAGTCAACGGGTGGGGCACCAGGGCGCGCAGCGGCGGCGAGGTATCATGGGCGGTGGCCTGCCCGCCGCTGGTAGAGGGAGCGGCCGCAGGGGCCGCACTGCGCGCCGCGCGGAGGCTACCGGCGGGCGCGGCCAGGAAGGGAGCCGGCGGAAGAGGGGCGAGGGCAACGGCCAGCCCGCTAAACAAGGTTGCCGGCACGACAGCGACGAGGGCGAGGAGACGGAAGCGCGACATGGTATGGGACACTTTCTCTATATAGGGGCGAATAGGTAGGAACGGTTGGCCCGGCCCCGCAGAGGGTGCGCCGCCGGACCGTCGGCGACGGTGCAGGCTAAATACTACCGGCTATAGCATATATCCTAGTTTTGGCAATGGCGCGAAAGTCGCCCTGTGCGGTAGGAGCCTGTGTTTTCCCCTGGCTGCGCGCTGCTGGGTTGATACGGTATCATGGATAATCACTCACTTGCAGAAGGAGATTAGCCATGACCGTCGCGAAAGTATTATATCCGACCGAGCGCCGCATTTATCATCCTGAACTGACCACCTGCCCCCACTGTACTACCCCCACGGCGCTACTCAACTACCTAGCCTCTGATAAAATTGTGCAAACCCTCACCCAGCCTCTGTCGCTCGCCGTGCGACCTAGCCATTGCCCCAATCCCGCCTGTCCCGGCTTCGCCTTGCGCCTGCGCTCGATCACTGCGCAGCATCTGGCTCTCCCTGGGGGGACCTACGGCCGCGATGTCGTCGCCCGCCTGGGCTGGCTGCGCCAGGAGCAGACCCTGACCTTTACCCAGGTCCAGGCCGCCCTCGCCCCTGCCATCTCCATTTCAGAAACCCATGTCCGCACCCTCTACCACGAAGCCTATCTACCCTTGCTGGCGGCCAGCGCCCGCTGCCACCACGCGGCCCTCACCCGCTTGGCCGAACAGCATGGGGGGTTGCTCTTAGCCTGCGACGGGCTGGCCCCGCAAGGCGGCGAACCCCAGCTCTGGTGTGTTTATGAACTCCTGACGGGGCTGCTGCTGCGCGCTGGCTGGGTGAGTCAGGTCGATCAACCCACGTTTGAACGCTTCCTCCAGCCGCTGGCCGCCGCTTGGCCGGTGCGGGCCGTGCTCAGCGACAAACAGCAGGGTCTGGAGGCCGCCATCGGCACCGTGTTTCCGCAGGCCGCGCATCAACTCTGCCAGGCTCACTTCCTCTGTCGCCTGGCCGATCCCATTGAGCATGCCGATGCCCAGTTAGGGCAAGCCATGCGCCAGGCGGTACGCGCCGGGTTGGGGTCCGCCTTGCGGGTGGAAGCGCCGACGGCTACCGCCAGCAGCGGGATCTTAACGGTCACGGGACTGCTGCCTGAACCCCTCCCGGTCGCCGCGCTGGATTCCGATGCGCCGCCGCCGGCGGGCACGCAGCGCGCCAACGAACTGGTGGCCGAACTGCTGCGGCGGGTGCGCTATTTACTCAGTTTGAACGGGCACCGGCCGGATCGCTGGGCGGGGGTAGAAATGGTGACCGGGTTAGAGGAGGTGCTCCAGTTAAGCCGGGAGTTACTGGCGCACCGGATCCACGCGGACCTCGTGCGGCTAGTGCAGACGCTCGAAGGGGCGTTGGGCCAGGTGGCCGACCGCGTGACGGGGGTGCGGCAGGCGGTGCGCTGGCTCACCGATATACAGACCTTGCTCGATCCCACGCAAACGGTGGCCTTTAGTGGGGCGGAGGTGGCTGCGGATGTGAGTGCCTACCTGGGGCGGCTAGCGCACCAGGCGGGGGCCGATGAGTTTCTGATCCGGCTGATGGCGCATATGCGGGCGGTGAGCCGCCGGTATTGGGGGAGCTTGTTTCACACGTATGACCAGTCGGGCCTACCGCGCACGAACAACGGGCTGGAGAGCCGGTTCCGCGACGTGCGCCGCCGCTTAGGACGGACGACGGGGCAGGCAGGCGAAACAGCGCAACAATTGCAACGGCTGGGGGCGTGGGAGTTGTTGAGTCGGACGGCCACCGAAGCCGAGCAGGTGGCGGTGTTCGCCAACGTGGAGCTAGCGGAGTGGCAGCAGGAGCGGGCGCGGGTGCGGCAACACCAGGCCCGCTTTCGGCTGCACAGTCGCAACGCTACGCGGTCCCGCCGGCAGTTGGCGGACCTCCGTCAGCAGTGGCTGGCGCTCCCCGTGGCTACAGGGTGAGTTTCGCGCCATTGCTAAATCTAGGAATTACACGAGTATCTGTAGTAGGCTTTGGAAGCCGGGAACCGCCACTTTTCACTTACCATTCACAACTGTATCATAGCAGTTGCGGTGTTTAAAGCCAGCCTTGGAGGACTTATGACTCAACTACGCGGGACGCTATTAAGTGTCGGGATACTTATCGGCCTCGTTTTCATCCTAAGCGGGCGGACATGGAACCAACCCACGCCCGGCGGGCCAGGAGGCATCCCGCCTGTACTGACCCCCCCGGCGGTGCTGGCTGGCTTTCCCGACATCGCCCATATCCCCATTTACCCGGCGGCCACAGTTACCTTTACCCAGACCAGGAAATTGGGTGACAACACGATCTGGATAACGGTACCTGTGCGGTTGGATAAAGTGCGCGTCTTCTATGAGGAAATGTTACCCCAGCAAGGGTGGCAACTGCAAAATAGCCAGGATGTGTACAATTGGACCGATCCAACGGGCACGGAATTGTCGGGTATGGAACTAGAGGTGGGCTTTACTCCCAATGACGACTGGTCCGAAACCACTGTTAGTCTAAACTATAGGCGATATCCCAACATTGCAGCGGGTCTACCGGTCTATCCGGGTGCGCAGCACGTGCAGGTGACCCACTCTACGGTCGAGAAGTCTTTGCTGATGAAGACTCGTACCGCCCACATTACCGAGCTGACCTATCTTACGGCGGCGAATCCCGACACACTGGCGACCTTCTACGGTACGCGCTTACCGACGGATGGGTGGCAGTTCCGAGAACCAGGGTGGTCCACGAACCCCGTCCTCCGGTCGCAGGTGGCTAGTCCCGGTTCCTGGGGGACGCATAGCCCCCCAGAGGGCCTCTATTTTACCGCAGTGCATGTGGCGCAGAGCACTCAATTGATGGAGGTCTACTATAATCTACTGGCAACAACCCGACCCGCGCCGGATGGTCAGACGCAGGTCACCGTGCATGTCGAGGAATTTGAGACAGAGGTGCCCGGTTTCTAAGCGGACAGGCGCGGGGGGCGTACTGCGGACGAATAGACCAGTAACTGGGTGGGGAGGCGGACTGGTATCGGCGAACAGTCCGCCGTTGAACTGGCGGATTTCGTCGGCCCCCAACACCCCGCCCGTTGCCATCGCCGCAAACAGTCGGAAGAGCTATGCCCACGTAGGCACAATTTGGCCCGCTAACCCACCGAATCAACCCGCAACCTACTTAGGACTTTCGCTTGGAGTGCCTGCCTCAGACACAAAGTAAGCCATAGTTGAGCATCCTAAGCGAAAGTCCTACTACTATATAAGCTATTCCGCATCCCCTAACCCCAACAGCGCGGTCAGCGCGGCGGCCTGGGGATTCTCTGCCGCCCGCAGCGCCTGGAGGTAGCGCCCGGTCGTCGCGAGGCTACTGTGGCCGAGCCGGCTCTGGATGTCGCTCACCTTCGCCGCTGTCCTCCATGGCGCGGGCGAATCTGTGGCAGTATGCCGATAAGAGAAGCCTGTCCCATTTCGCGCAGCGAAGAATCTGGCCTGCCCCGGTCTCGTCATAGATCGCAGAAGTACTGCAACCTCTCCCTGCACGGTGCCCTGTGCCCCTACACCGCGTGACACCGCCCTGATATGCCGCCCCGTTCTATCGCCTGTTTCCCTCCCGTAACCCCTGCGGACTCGCCAACCATATAATGTGTATAACCGGAACATTGTCGGGGGACACAGCGCCCTCCTACGTGTACATGATCCATCGCCATTCCGCAATCCGCAATCCGCATTCAGGGGGCCGATTATCGGCGCAAGCGGACCCATCTTGACAGTACGGGCGGATCGGTATATCATGGAAGGCAAATCAGGCGTGCGTAGCTCTGGGGGCTAGGTACGCCATGGGATCGCTTCTTGTCAGGGCATGAGTCTGGTGCGCCCTGCTGTTCCTGCCCCGGATCGCTGCGGATCGGGGGATTGCGAACCTTAACAACCGCATAGGAGGATGCTACTATGGAGTTCCTACTCGGGATCGGGTGGGTCGTGTCCGTGTTACTGCTGGGGGCATTGTGGTATATGGCCTTCAGTAAAGCGAATCGACTCGCCAACGAGATCCAACAGAACGCGGCGGCGGCCCGGCAAAAGCTGGACGCGGTAGAACAGGACGCGGCCGCCCGCGTGAAAACGGCGCAAGACGAAGCGCAGCGCGCCCTCGACGAGTCGCGTACCCGGCAGAAAGAGCAGACGCTGGGTATCCAAGAGGAAAAGCTGCGGATTCGCACGGAAATCGAAGCCGAACTAAAAGACCAGCGCACCCAAGTGCAAACCATCGAAAACCGTATCCAGCGCAAAGAGGAAGCGTTGGATCGTAAGATCGAAGCGCTGGAAGCGCGGGAGCGCAAGCTGCAAGGGCGCGAGAAGGAAAACGAAGACACCAAAGCCCAACTCGATAACGCCCAACAGGAGCAAACCCGTGCCCTGGAACGCATCGCCGACATGACCCGCGACGACGCGGCGGCGCGGCTGATGCAGCAGGTGGAGCAGGAAGTGGGCAGTGATGTGGCCCGCCGCGCCCGCGACATCGAAGCGCAACTGAAAGAAGATGCCGATATGCGCGCACGCAAAGTCATCTCCATTGCCATCGCCCGCGCTGCGTCGGATTATGTGCCCGAAATCACCGTCACCACCGTGCCGCTGCCCAGCGAAGAGATGAAAGGGCGCATCATTGGCCGTGAAGGGCGCAACATCCGCGCCATTGAGCGGGCCACCGGTGTCGATCTGATCATTGACGAAACGCCGGAATCCATCACGTTGTCGGCCTTCGACCCGGTGCGCCGGGAAGTGGCCCGCCGCACCCTGCAAAAACTGATCGCCGACGGTCGCATCCACCCCGCGCGGGTGGAAGAAGTCGTCGCCAAAGTGCAGCAGGAGATGGATGTTCATATCCGGGAAGAGGGTGAGCGCGCCGCTTACGAAGCCAACGTCCAGGGGCTACACCCTGACCTGATCAAACTGCTGGGACGGCTCTCGTTCCGCACCAGCTATGGACAGAACCAACTACACCATGCCATCGAGTCGTCGCGCATCGCGGCGGCTATCGCGGCGGAGATCGGCGCGGACATCAACGTGGCGAAAACGGCCACGCTGCTGCACGACATCGGCAAGGCCGTGGATCACGAAGTGGAAGGTCCGCACGCCTTGATCGGGGCCGACATCGCCCGCCGCTTGGGGCGCTCACAAAAGATCGTCCACGCCATCGCGTCGCACCATCACGAAGAAGAGCCGCAAACCGTCGAAGCGTGGATCGTGCAGGCCGCCGATGCCTTGTCCGGTGGCCGGCCCGGTGCCCGGCGCGACAGTGTGGAACACTACACCAAGCGCCTGGAAGCCCTCGAAGCCGTCGCCAACTCGTTCGAGAGCGTCGAACGGGCCTACGCCATTCAGGCGGGCCGCGAGGTTCGCATCATGGTCAAGCCCGACCGCTGCGACGACCTCGGCGCGATGCGCTTGGCCCGCGACATCGTGAAAAAGATCGAGGATACGTTGGAGTATCCCGGCCAAATCAAAGTGACCGTGATCCGCGAAACCCGCTCGGTGGATTTTGCGAAATAACGGTCACACCACCTCTTGGTACTATGCTGCTCCGGTCCGGTGGGATCGCCCGATCCTGCCGGAGCGGGCCGGCAGCGTGGTCGGGGCGCGCTGGGTGGAGGCAGGCGCGCCCCCGGTTTCGGCAGAGCCAGGGACTCTGCCCCCGACCCAGTTGCACATCGTACCTCGTTTGCCTTACCCCCGGCCTGGCGGTCCCTGCCGCCCAGGCACTCGCGCCAACGGCGGATCGCCGCTGCCCGGCTGCACAAAGGAGCTATACCACTATGGGCCGCCTTTATGATGATTTGGACCTCAAAGAGATCAAAATTGAACCCGGCCTGCGGTTCCCACCGGAAGCCGACAGCGAACCCCGGCGGATCGCCACCCCGACCCTGGAGATGCCGCTCGACCTGCCGTTGGAAACGCTGCGACCGGTGCCGGTGCGTCCGCCTGCCGCGCAGATCGACGGTGCTTTCCCGCACGATAAACCGGAAGAAGTGTTGAAAGTGTCGGCCCATTCGCGCCCCAGTGCGGTCGCCGGCGCGATTGCCGGAGTCATTCGCCACCAGGGGCGCGCCGAAGTGCAGGCCATTGGGGCCGGGGCCACCAACCAGGCGATCAAAGCGGTCGCCATCGCGCGTGACTATCTGGCCCCGGACGGCATTGACATCTGCTGTGTGCCGGCCTTTATTGACGTGATGATCGCCAACGAAGAGCGCACGGCCATTCGTCTGGTCGTGGAATCGCGCGGCTAGTTTCCGCCCTGCTCTCGCACCGGGCCGGCACCTTGCCTCCAGTGCCCGCCCCCAACCCCTGCTCTGTGGCACGTCCCCAGGCCAGGGGTTTCTTTTATCTTGCGACGAAGGACACCACAAAGACACAAAGGACACGAAGAAATTAACCGCGTAAAATCTTCGTGTGCTTTGTGTCTTTGTGGTGCGAATCGTCGCCCGTCCTGGCTGTCAAGTTCTGTAGCAAGGAGAATGCCCGATGGCAAAACTAGACCTGCATTCCCACACCACCGCCTCGGACGGCTTGCTGGACTCGGCGGCGCTGGTCCATCTGGCGCACGCCGCCGGGCTGACGACGCTGGCGATCACCGACCATGATACGACCGACGGCTTGGCTGCGGCGCAGGCGGCTGCCGGGCCGTTGGGCTTGACTGTGATCCCCGGCGTGGAGTTCGGCTGCGAACTGCCGCAGGGCGAGATCCACTTGCTGGGCTATCTCTTCGATCCTGAGCATCCCGCCCTGGTCGCTAAGTTGGCCTGGCTGCGCGCCGGGCGGCTGGAACGGGGGCGCATGATGGTGGAGCGGCTGGGCGCACTAGGCGTGCCGGTGTCATGGGCGCAAGTGCGGGCGCTGGCGGCGGGCGGCGCGGTGGGGCGACCCCATGTGGCTCAGGCGCTGGTCGAGACCGGCGTGGTGGCCGACACGACGGCGGCGTTTGACCGCTATCTGGCCTGGGGCGGGCCGGCCTATGTGCCGCGCCGCCGCTTGGACCCGGAAGAGGCGGTGGCGCTGTTGCGCGAGGCAGGTGGCGTGGCCGTGCTGGCCCACCCGGCCCGCATTCCCGACCTGGAGGTGGTGCTGCCCCGTTGGGTGGCGGCGGGCTTGGCCGGCCTGGAGTGCTATTACGGCGAATATGATCCGCCGACTGTGGATCGCCTCGTCGCGCTGGCCCAACGCCACGGCCTCGTGCCCACCGGCGGCAGCGACTACCATGGCCGCCCGCTCAAAGACCACGCTGCGCTCGGCGGCAGCCCCCCCGTGCCGCTCGACACGGTGGAGCGGCTGGTGGCGCGGCGTGAAACGTGAAACGTGATGCGTAGTGCGGGATGTAGGGGCGCTGCTTGCCGCGCCCGTGGGGGATGTAGGGGCGCTGCTTGCCGCGCCTGTAGGA
>JALYUO010000186.1 GCA_030853735.1 Chloroflexota bacterium | reverse complement strand
CCCCAGCCAGCGCACGGCGACGGCGGTTGAACCGCGAGCGACTCGGCAGGTGCGGAAACAAGCGCCCGTGGGCGCGCCACAGACTGATCAAATCGGTCTCCTTGTCCCAACCGAGGCACTCGCTGAGAAGGGCGAGCGTGACCAACTCACTGTCACTGCAGCGCGGGCGGGGACCGGGGCGCTGGAGCAAGGGCGCAATCTGCGCCCAGCAATCATCGACCAGGACAAACATCCACAAGCAAAAATCGTCAAACGTGTGTATCATAGAAGGGGTCTCCTGTGCGGTAAAGGCCAGTGTCACAACTGCACCAATACCAAACAGACGGCCCGTTGTCAAGCCGACGAACTAGCACATCGCCCTAACAGATTGCTTGATCCCGCCCTACGAGGAAACCCGCCACCATGATCAACTACTGGGTCGCGCGCGCCGAGCCGCCGTTTGCCGCCTGGACCGCGCTGCTGCCGGCTCCCATCACGCCCGCCGTGGGGGCTACCCTCCTGCACCTCGCGCACGGCATCTTGGCGGCGGGAACCGCCGCCGCGGTCTACGAGGTGCAGGAAACCAACACCCCGCCCGGCTTCCACCACGCGCAGCACGGCACCTACGCGCAATTCCTGGCCCAGCAACAGGCAGCAGGCCGGCCCCTCCCGCTGTTCCACCTGGGCAGCGGCGTGGCCCCCACCGCTAGTGGGCGGCTCGTCACGCCCACCCGCCTCAGCTACTTCGCGGCCGACGGCACGCCGACCGCCGCCGCCGTTAGTGACCTGGGCGCATTGCTGCGCGAACTGCGCCCCGCCGACATCGAGTGGGGCAGCAGCTACATGGCGCGGGTCGCCCCGGTCACGATCAGCAGCCCGCCCTTGCCCAGCCCCGGCCATCGTAAAGCGCAGCCGTTCCCGATCACGATTAGCCTGCTCACCGACATCTGGTTCCCGCAGGTGCTGGCCTTGCTCGAAGATATCCAGCCCAGCCCAGCCAAACCGCGCATCTGGTACAGCAACGCGATCCTGGCCGCCGCGCACACTCCGCGCCTCAATCGCTTCCTGGCCGCCGTCCAGGGATTGGTCCAAGCCACCGGTGGCACCTGGGAGCTGGACGAACTCGAAGGCACCGCCCAGCATTACGCACCGCAGGTCCACGCAACCGGCATCCGCCTGGAAGCCGCCGGCGAATGATCGACCACGCCACCGCCCGCGCCTTAGTCACCCAGCACATCAACGCCGGCTATCGCGTGCCGGGCGATCAATTAGTCGTGCTCGACGAGGAAACGCTGGAGAAAGACTACGGCTGGGTATTCTTTTAGGGAACTCGGCAGAATAAACGATCCGCATCGGAGCTCATGGGGTAGAATGGCTGAACTGACCCTAAGCCCGCGTACTCGTTAGGAGGAGTGTTCGATGCAACTCCCGCCTGCACCGCACGCGCTCTTTACCACGACCGCCACGCACCTGCGCGGCAGTGCCCGCCGCCTGTTTATGGCCCGCACCGTGCCACCGCGCGGCCGCGGCGGCGCCGCTACCGTGGAACGCGCATTGGGCTGGAACCGGGCGACCGGGCGCCAAGGTCCGCATGAACTTCGCTGTGGGCGCACCGGCGCGGCTGCCTTTGGCGCACGCGGGTGCCAACCCGCTGAAGTCTATTGGCCGCACTTGCTGCCCGCTATTGTCGCGCTCGTCACTAGCCAAAGTCAAACCGATCCGCAATGCAAGGCGCCCCGCTTATACACCCGCCTGACGGTCGCCGAAGTGCGCCGGCCACTGATCACGCAACGGGGCTATTGGAACCCGGACCTGCCCAGTGCGCGGACCATACGGCGCAAACTGCCCGCGCTGGGCTAGCACCCCAGTCGCGTGCAGAAAACACAACCCAAATGGAGATCCCCGCCCCTGCTGCCCTCTTTGAGCAAGTCCATGCCCTGAATGCGGCCGCCGCTGCCCGTCCCACGACCCTGCGCCGCTCGTGGGACGCAAAAGCCACCGGCAACGTCGGTCCCTTTAGCCGGGGCGGCACGCAGCGGGTGCCGACTGCCGCCGCTGACCACGAGGTTGATCCGCTCACCGCCGTGACCCCCGTGGGACTGCTGGTGCCCCAGACGCATGAATTGTTTCTGTACTTGGTGACGGAACCCGTGACCAGTGATTGTTGGGGGGATGGGGTCACGGCGTGGTGGGCGGCGGCGCGCCGGGGGTGGCCGCAGATAGAGCGGGTGGTGCTGAACGTGGATAAGGGGCCGGAGAATCACAGTGGGCGCACGCAGTTCATGAACCGGCTGGTGGAGTTCGCTATAGGCAGCGGCTGGAGGGTCGAGTTAGCGTACTATCCGCCCGCCGTAGCACAGCAAATACAATGCGGTGGAACGGTGCTGGGCGGCGTGGGAACAGCAGTGGCACAGGAGTGTGCTGGACACAGGGGAGGCGGTGCTGGGCTTCATGCGGAGTATGACGGGGCAGGGTCGCCGGCCCGTGGTGCAGCAGGTAGGCCGGCAGTATGTGCGGGGG
>JALYUO010000167.1 GCA_030853735.1 Chloroflexota bacterium | reverse complement strand
CGACGACCCGCAGAATTTTCTACGGTAGCAATTTGGATCGGCCGGGGCGCGGTCTAATCACCCGCCCCAGAAACTACCGGCTATAGTAACTGGCGTACGTTTCTGTTCCGATCCTACTCACGTGCCGGAGGCGGATAGCGCACCAGCGTGCAAATTGGCGCAACTCTGCTTGCCGCTTTGGCCCCGCCGGATCGGTTGTTAATAGTAGGGGATTGTTGCGAACGTACCCCCGCACCCAACCATTTTCAGTGAAAGGACCCCCGGATGGCAAAAGTCCGGACGTGTTCGACTCTACCAGCGGCGCTCGCCGCCGAGTTCGCCGCCGATCCGGCGACTAAAACAGCGGCGGGCTTACGCACTTGGCTGGCCCGGTATCCGCGCTATACAGCGGCCATTATCGTAGCGGCCCTCCACCGGGCAGGAGCCGTGCGGGCGGCCCAGCAGGATGCCCGCGTGAAGGCGGTGGTAGCCGAGGTGATCCGCAGCCACGCGGCGGGCCGGACGGGGCACCCGCTGGACTCGATCCCCGATCCCCCGCCAGCCGAAGAGGATCCTCCCTGGCTGCGAGCCGTGAGGGTCCGGGTCCGGGAGGTGATCCGGGCAGCACAGGATCACGCGGATGATCCCGCCTGGGATCTGGAAACCCTGGCCGAGCAGGCCGCCCACGCAGATCTCTGGGGAACCCCGCCTAATGGGGAACCCTCTGGCTCTAGCGGGGGAGGGGGTTCGCTGCCCCTCAGCTAAGATAGGCAGGGGGCAACGATTCCGTTAATTTGACATAACAAAACAGGGGCTAATTTCGTGCGCCAAAACCTCACTGACTGCCACTAGACCAGTGAGAACCCGGAGTTGGCCCGTGAGCAGGATCGGAACCGAAACGTACGCCAGCAACTACAGATGATAGAACAGACCTAAAGTAAGCGTAGTTTTATAAAAGCTGGTAGCAAAGCATATCTAGCGGGTGTAGTAGTTAGGTAGCGGAATCCTGTGATAATAACCGTTATCACAGCAATCCCGACCTCCAGGACCTGATCTAAGCCCTGATTAATCGCCTGGACGGGCCGCGAATTTATTGTTATCGCAGGAAACACCAGTTTTGGCCGTGAATCTTGCCAGTTTCGATGGCCTGTAGTAGCTGGCGTACGTTTCGGTTCTGATCCTGCTCACGGGCCTATGATGCGTTGGCCGTCGGGTTGTCTGAAAAGGGGCGATTCGACAAACCGTGTTGATTTTAGCAGCTGCAAGCCCGCGTGAGTGGGAGAAAGGCTATAGCGCAAATGGGCGATTGGTACAATAGTGGCTTTCTCGAACAACTCAACCGCACAGAGAAAGACCCCAACCAGATTTGTGAGAAGTGGCAGCATATCGATGAGCTGGGAACCGTAGATCCCCCGGTGCGTCCGATCTTGGACACCGCCGTAGGCGACATCAATTACCTGACGGAGCATTTGCGCTACGCGCAAGAGCAGGCCGCATCCCTGACGGCGGCACTGTGGGCGTTGCAGGTAGCTGTGCAGGATCATCTAGCCGAGGCCAACCTGCCGGAATCGCACCTCCTGGCACAGGCACGCCAACAGGCATACACTACAATCCTCGCAGCGGGGAACGATATGCTGCCGGAGTACGAGCTTAAGCACTTGCGCCCCAATCCCTACGTGCAACTGCTCCAGGGTCGTCCGATCATCGCGCCGCCCGCGTAGCGTCCACTGGGAAGGGAGAGCCGCATGGATCAAACGCACGCCGCTGCCGATCACCTAGCGCGGGTACGGCAGGCGGTGCAGGCCGCGCACCAGCGCATTCCGGTAGCGTGTGCGCCGGCCGACATTGCCGCCGCTGTGCGCGCCGCCCGCACGGAACGGGGCTGGACCCAAGAGCAATTAGCGGCTGCCGCCGGGGTGCATCGCACGCCCAGCATTGTGGATCTGGAAGGGGGAGCAACGCGCCCGCATAACCCGTTGACCCTGGTGGCCGTGGCGCGGGCGCTCGGGCGGCCGTGGGATTGGCTGGGGGCGACAGCTGCGGCCCGCATTGCACCGGGACCCGGCCGGGCGCTGGCCGTCGCGCGGATCGCGCAAGGTTTGACCATCAGTGAACTTGCGGCGGCCAGTGGGCTGGCGGTCAGTACGATCCATAAACTCGAAGGCGGGACGATGGCGGGCACGCGCCGGCTCTGGCGCGATCTCGCCGCAGCTTTAGCGGTGGAGCCGGCCGACCTCTGGCCGCCTTACGCTAGCAAATAAGCGGAGTCTGTTGCAGCAGACGGCGGGCGGACCTTGCCCCAAGGGGCGTGCATCTTACACGCCCCTGCCCGGCATCAGAGTCAGAAGGAGCGTGCATCTTACACGCCCCTAGCGAAGGAGCGCACCATGAGTAACAACGATCCGAGCACGGGTGACGTGCTGGAGAGTGAGAATACCCGCGTGGAGCAGCCGACCGACCAGCAGATCATCCCGTTTGTCGGAGACAGTCTGGTAGCGGCGATGACGGATCAGGGCAGCATCTATATCAGTCTACCGGGGATGTGTACCGCGCTGGGTCTGGACAGTCGCGGTCAACTCCAACGCATCCAGCGCCATGAAGTGCTGGCCGCCGGGCTCCGCCGCATTCCGCTTGCCACGCCCGGCGGGCGGCAATTGACCTACTGCCTGCGGGTGGATGCGCTGGCGCTGTGGTTAGCGGGGGCGGAAACCAAGCGCATTAAAGCCGAGTTTAAGGCTAAGATCGTCGCGTACCAACGGGAGTTAGCTCCGGTAGCAACGCAAGTCTTCTTACGGGTGCTGGGGGTGCCGGAACGCTCCGTCGCCCGCGCCGGCGATCCCCGGTTGATCGCGCTGGCCCAGCAGTACGACAACATTATGGCGGTTGCCGCCTTCCTGCGAGACCACATGGATAGTATTCAGGCGCAGACCCACCAAGTCGCGAATGTCACCGTGCGGTTAGAGGAAGTGGCGGCCGTCTTTGAGCAATTAGCCGCCCAGCAGCAGCAATTGCAGGTCCGGCAGGATGCCACCGAAGATCGATTAGCCCATGTAGACGAGCGCACGGCCCAACTAACCCCCGCCCACAAGCGGCAGGTGCAACTGTTGGTGGAGCAGATGGTCAAATCCACCCAAGCGGGACCGCGACCCCTGCAATATTCGAGCATCTACTGGGGCATCAAGAACCGCTTTAACGTAACCAACTACGGGGAAGTGGCGGACGAAGCCTTTGACAATCTGATGGGGTATCTCCGGGATGAGCTGCGCCGAGTAACGAGCGGTGGAGCTCCCCGCCAGGAACCCCTGTTCTGAGGGTGGTGAAACCCCTACCAAGCGGTTGGACTTTCGCGGGCCACTGGGGGCGCGGCCTGGTGCGATGTGGTGGTGGCCCATCAGCGGCAGTGTGCTCACCGTGCTACTAGCCGGTCATACTGGGCCCGGCCAACCCGATTGGCATAGCATCCGGCTGCCGGCGTTGGTGATCGAGTGTCGGCGGTGTGAACAGCCGTTGTGGGGCCGACCAGCGGCAGGCACTGGCAGACTGGCAAGCGCGTACCGCCGGAGGAAAAAGTTAGCGCCGGCCTCAGACCCCAATAGGGAGCCGCAGCAAGGCCAGTTCTAAGACCGCGCTTGTAGGCTGGGAGCATATCAACCTGCTCGGCCACTACCCATTCCAGTTGCAGGAGCCGCGCCGCCTCGACGACCTGCGCCCGCTACGCAACGAAGCGGACATCGAAGCGACCGACGACGATCTGCACCAGCAACTGGCTGGTATTGCCCGCCCGCGCAAGCAACCAAAACCGCAACTCAAGGCAATGCCGCTGGCCTAACCGGGCGAAAACCTTAGCGGGGATTTTCCCGGAAAAAATGTTGTCACCCCATCAGCCAAGCGGCTGGTGTCAAGCGCCAAACGGGGGGGACAGTTCTAAGAGCTTGTCTGAAAAGGATCCCTAATGGCATTAGCTACAAGTTAAGGTTTTAACCTTTTTGTCAAGATCCGAAAGGAGCTACGTTTGCAGTGATTTTCTGACACCAACGCGCTACTAACAAGCGCGAAAACAACGAACGCGGCCAGAGATTGCGACTGCGTACAAGCTTTGCTGGTGGCAGTCGCTGTTTTTGCCGTTTCGTCTCGTTCAGAATCCGCGAAATTACTTCTAAAGATACATCTCTAGACTCTTGACGACGCTTAAAATACCTTAACTTGTAGCTGATGCCCTAATGGGGTGAAAGGCTGGTATTGGGCACCCATCTGGCCTTCCAGGTGGCGCGCCCAGTGGCGGGCGATCTTGGTCCACGAAGACAGTAGTTGCCGACGTGTTTGAGCCGGATGAGGAATAGATAGGAAGAGGAGAAGAGATGCAGCTTTTCTATGGTGCCTGGTTCCTGCAAGACGGGGACCAGATAACTATCGAAAACTTCCGTGTTGTGGCACGGAATAGCGAACACGCAAAGGGGTTAGCGGATGCGTCCCTTGCGCGCAGGGACCCGAAATACGCAATGTACCAGCAGCGCGTTTTAAGCGCGTTGGTACTGATTGCGGCACTTCCGTGTCCGCAATTAATAAGCACTGAGCAGGGTGAGAGCTATGAAACAACATTTACGCAGCGTTAAGGCATATGAACACAACATGGGCAAAACTAGCAATGGCGCGAAAGTCGCCCTGTGAGCCAAATTGAGCTGCCAGGGAACCCTGCTTTCGTGCTCAACCAGACCTCGGCTTGCCCCTTGTTTTGCTCCCACAGGGCGACTTTCGCACTATTGCCAAAACTAGGATATATGCGATGGCTGGTAGTAATTTAGCTTGATCTATAGCGCCGCATCCGTAAGATCGCCGTCCGCTACCCGTCCATATTAAGCATTGCGGGGACTGTGTCTCGGATTGGGCCGGAGCTCCGCTGGCGCTGGCAAACGAGTTGCCGCTCCGCATCGAGGCTAGCGCAGGCTAAATACTACCAGCCATCGCATATATCCTAGTTTTGCCCATGTCGTGTTCATATGCCTAATGGGGTGAAAGGCTGGTATTGGGCACCCATCTGGCCTTCCAAGTGAGGTTGACCTTGCCTTTTAGCCCCACTTCGCCGTTCGCCAGCTAGGCACCCGACCTTTTCAGACAGCCTCTAAGACTAGTATTAGCTATATAACGGATAATGTTTCTTATCCGTTATATAGTACTGACAGATCTTCCTTACTCCGTTCCCAGCCGGTATTATAAGCACACATGACCGTCCCCCAGGCTATTGGATGGTCGTCTGGTCAGCGACTTGCGGATACTACCCCGTCGCACTATTTGAGTTTTGCGTACCAAAATGGCTCTTTGAGTTTTAGCGTGGTTGATTCTCACCCGCTCCAGAAGTAACAGTTGTAATGACGTATTAAGGCTGCTGCCCCTCCCCTATTGACGCAATATCTAGGATCAGCTACAATAAAAATTAGCCACCCTAGCGATTTGTAGTGTGCGCCTCTGCGTGTCAGTACCTGTTCTCCGACCTAGGTATTGCTGCGCCCGATGTCCCCAGCCAGGTACGTGGGGGAGCGGGCGCTACAAAACCATGCGCTGTGATACGAGACGTGACATCTCTGATCGCCGATATACTGCCGAGGCGATCATTTAGGAGGACTCGATGGGACGACGACTTAACATCGTTGTCGACGACGATGTACCCAATCTCCTGCGCCACCTTGCGGGTGGCGAACGGCGACAGGGCACCTATCTCAGCGGCCTCATTCGGCTGCTCGCCACCCATACTCCAGCCTATGCCCTCCCATTGGATCCGGCGGATCGCCAGGAGATCGTCGAGCATAGCGCCACCCTGGCTGCCCAGCTCAGGGCGTTTGCCCAGCGGCTAGAGGGACTGCCCCCCACGAGCTGCGCGGTATCGCCGGGCCCGCGCAACACGGGGCTGTTCTTATCCACCCCGCTAGTAGCTGTCGCGGCCCCGCTGTCTAACCAGTCGCAGATCCCGCAGAGAGATTATCCTGCTGCGGACCGGGGTCACAGGGAAGATCTCGATTCCGCATTGGCGGTGGCTCTTGACTCACTATAGTCGGTTGGCACCCGACCTTCTAGCCGCAGGTCAGGTCGGGTGCCAGGCGGCTTGGGAAGTCTCGCGCTAATGCACGCCCTGCGTTCACCCATGCCGCCGATCGCGCTACCCACGCCCCTACAGCCGGGCGATCCGCCGGATTTCTATAAACGGGGTGCCTATGCCTTTGAGAATCTTTGCCGCGATTTGCTTTCTATGGAGGAGGATGTAACCGGCAGTGATGCTTACGGTGAACCAGGGCAGAAACAATACGGCATCGATCTACAGGCTGATTTAGCAAACGGCAGTGGAATCGTGGTCGGACAATGTAAAGCCTATAAAGATTTCCCGCCCCTGCAAATTCGAGCGGCGTCTGACGTGTTTTTCGATCATTGGGAGTCGCGCTGGAAAACCCGCAATGTCCGCCGTTTTATCTTGTTTGTCGGCAGTAGCCTTGATCTGAGTGCGCGGCGGGAGGAGATCACCAAGCAGAAAGCGCGCTTTGCCGAAAAAGGTATCGACTACGATGCCTGGGATGCCGCGCGCATTCTAAATAAAATACGCCCCCATAGGTCACTGATCCATGAGTATTTAGGACCCTTTTGGCTAGAGTACCTGCACGGTATGGTGTCCCTTACCCCAACCTTAGCCCCTACCCGGGCCACCGATCAACTCATCGCCCATACCCTGGATCTGGTGAGTCTGGAACTCGACACGACCCTTGACCATGAGGTTGAGCAAATGCGGCAGGAGGCACTGGCCGGAAATGTAGACACCGTGCGACAACGCCTCGCGGCATTACGCAGCAACACTTCTGTCTGGCTGACGCGCAGCCCCAGTATGCAAGCGCGGCTGCTCCGCTTTGCGGCGGGCCTGGAATTAACTCCTGGCGAGAGTACCGATCTGGCTCGCACGCTCGCGGATGAGGCCCATCGGGTAGCCCCCCTGGAACCCGAGGTTCGTATTCGCGCCCGGATTAGGTACTATGACGCGGGACCGGCGGCAGCGCTGGCACTAGTGGAAACAGACCCCGATCCGGACAGTATACAGCTGCGGATCACCTGGCTGCTGGAACTGGGGCAAGTCGCTGAGGCAGCCATGGCCCTAGCCACGCTACCGCGCGAAGGTCCCCAAGCCACGGCCACTTGGCGGCTAGTGGCGCTGGTGGCCGTGGCCCAAGCCGACCTAGCTACCGCCCGTACCGCTATAGACACGGCACGGTCCCAGGCGCCCCACTGGCTGATCCTCCAATATGAAGCGGCCCTTATTGACTATTACAGCGCGCTGGCTCCCCTCGCTGTGCCCCCGATCCTGCCCGGCGGACCCCTACCCGTCGAGTGGGATCTGGTCCGGCGCGACGACGCGAGCCAAACGGCCCTGCGGCGCGCCAGCACGGCCTTTACCGTGCTGGCGGCACGAGAACTGAGTAATAGCCCGGCCGCGGCCGCTCTACACCTCTGGCGACTAGCGTGTTTGGCTAATGACATCCAGGCGCAGGAGGCCGCGATTGCCCTGGCCCAGGAGCGGCTAAAGGCGGATCCGACCGATCCCGGTGTGATTTCCTGGATCATCGTGCGCCGCTTTCCGCTTGATCTGAAGCCGAGCGAGCGGGCATTAAAACGGGCACTTCAGCAAAATCCAGCCGATTTGCCTCGGATTGTGGCGCAAGTCCAATGCCTGTTAGTTGAGGAGCGACCCCGACCGCGTGTGGCGCGCAAACTGCTGATCGCGGCCGAAGCGCATTTCACCGCCGCTGACCGCACAGATACGTGGAAGATATTACTCAGCCAGGTCGAAGCCCAAGCCGGTTTGGTTACGGAGGCGCTCACCCGGTTAGCTACAACCTCCGATCCCGCTATAGTTCGCGACGCCCAGGCCGGTGTGCTACAGTGGCAAGCCCGCCACACAGATGATTGGGAACCCCTCATCGCGTATCTAACCCAGCTGTACACCGATACGGGCGCGGCCCAAGCCTTACTGGACCTCTGTGATACCTGGGCGCGGCTGGGGCGTTGGACAGCCCTTGCCGAGTACGCGACCCGTTTAGTCGCTGGAGTGCCCACCGAAGCGGCCCTGCGCTTGGCGCTACAGGCTTTGTACAATGCCCACCGCTTCGCGGAGGCGCTCGATCTCCTAGCAACCCAGCAGGCGCTTTTCCCCGGAGAGGGCGTGCCTGGGGATTTGCGCCGGTTGCAAGCCCGCTGTCAGCACCGTGCCGGGCTGCTCCCTGCCGCGCAGAGCATGGCTGAGGCGCTCGTGCAGGAGGATCCCAGTACCGAGAATCTCCTGACTTTGGCCGGCATTCTCTTCGATTCGGGCGATTTAGTCGGCTTGACTACCCTAGCCCGTCGGCTACGCGGCGGACGGGATGTGCCCCAAGCGGCTTTGCTGCGATTAGCGCGCAACGTCCGCTGGAATGATCCCAAGCTCGCAGTATCCCTCTGGCAACAGGCTGTTCAGACCGCACTACCCGATGAGTTGGTCATGCCCGCAGTAAATATCGGCTTCCTGCTGCGCCGCGATCAGGAACTGGAACCATTGCTGGCCCGTATGGAGCAATTAGCCCAGGCCGGCCAGCCTGGTGTCCAAGCGGTTTCACTGGAGGATATCTTAACCCAGATCGAGCAGCGTCGCGGGCTGTATGAGGATTTCATGGGTCAGTACCAAGCCGGAATCTTGCCGATCCAGGTGGCGACCGATGCCCTTAATATCCCGCTGGCTGTGTTATATCACCCGCCCGCCCTACTCGATCAACCGCTGACGAACCCCCCGATCTTAGCCCGCCACGGCCGGCGCACTCTGCTACCCACCTTACCTGCCCCGCCGGCGGGCAGTCGACTAATCCCCGACCTCACGGCCATCTTGCTAGCCGCGCACCTGGATCTATTCGACGCGCTCGATGCCAGTGGTCTGCAGCTCGCGCTCCCGGCTCCATTGATCCCCGCCTTGATTCATCTACGTGATCAAGTGACTCCGCATCAGCCAGCTGAAGGCGATGCGCGGGACTACCTGCTGACACTCGTGGCGCGCGGTGCCATCCAAATTGCTGATCCCCTGCCGGCCATTCCCTTAGCCGAGTATGCCGAGATCCATCCCGAACTCGCCCGCCAACTGACCCAGGCACGCCGGCAAGGAGGGGTGTTAGTAACCCTCTGGCCTTTGCTGTCCCTGGATCTTAATGCGCTCGCACCGGTGCCCGAGGCGGCCCGCCCCTATCTGCTGACCTGCGGCACCCTGGTAGAGGCGTTGCAGACCAGCGGGCTGCTAGATGCCGCAACCTACACCGCTGTGCGCCACCAGTTAGGCTCCCAGGCGGAAATAGCTCCTAGCACGAACCCTCCAGATGGGAGTACACCGCTGTTCTTTACCGAATCCGCTCTCCGCCTGCTGGCCGGCACGCCTGTCCTGCCGGAGCTGAGTACCCTTTTCCCGCTCTACCTCTTCCCCGATGATGTCAAGGAATTGCAAACGGCCCAACGCCATGCGGCCCATAACCGGGATCTCGCCGACTGGCTCGGTAACCTCATTCAACGGTTGCGCGACGGCGTGGCCTCCAGTATCTATCAACGCCTCCCTAGCTCTGCGGAGGAAGTTCCCAAGCTAGCAGGTAGCCCGCCGGTCACGCAGGTAGTGCTGGCGGCCCTCCAAGGTGTCAATAGTCCGCAGGATTTGCTCTGGATCGACGACCGAGCCCTGACCCGCTATGAATCGCATAACACCTGTCCCATTGTGGGCATTAACGAAGTCTTAAAGTGGCTCGTCGCTACCCGTCAGCTGTCCGACGAGACCTATTACCGGCAACTGCTGGCCTTACGCGCGGCGAACGTCCGGTTTATCCCCCTTGAAGCGGGGGAAATTCTCTATCATCTTCACAAAGCCGATAACCGCCCCGCGGGGCGCTATGAAACACCGGCCCTCGCGATCTTACGCCGCTATCATGCGGTGTGCCTCCTACCCGAAGCGGGCCTCCAACGGCTCCCGCCAGAGCAGATCGAAAGCGAAGTTTCATTTTTGCTAGCGGGATCGGCGATAATTCGGGAAGCGCTCGATACACTCTGGTTTTCGCCAGGGGATGTCACGGGGACGGAGGCGGCGGGCCACTGGATCCTAGATGCGCTGTATTTAGATCGACCGGATCCGATCACGGCGATCACCGGTGATATGCTGTTACAGCAGGTCGCCTTAAGCCTTGCCGGTCTGCTACTGCCGCTGCTGACCCGCCCCCCTACCACTGAGTTCATTACCCAGCGGCGCCGCGTTTATGGACGGTGGATCTGGCAGCGGGTGCTGGCCCCGCGCTGCGCGGTGGAGCCCCGACTGGCTCCGTTCATCGCCGAAATTCTGCGTGGATGGGCCGAGAGCCTCAACGTTGACCCGCTCGCTACACCCGGTCTGGATGTGCGGGCTGTATTGATCCAAGCCATATATGTGGATCTCCCCGTCGCCCTTCGCATCCATTGGGCGCGGGATCTAGACTTTATGGCCCAGATCGGCCTCCCCTATGGCGAGATCGTCACGATCCGCGATTGGGAATTTGATCCGCCGGCAATGTTTCAAGCCACCGAACAGGCATTCCGTGGGCAGCCGGCCACCTTAGCGGTGTTGGAAACAGCAGATACGGTACAGGTGCAGGCGGACGGCTTCCGTCTGGAATTAAACGGGCCGGGGGAATCCCAGACGGTGCACTTAAATGATCCGCGCCTGGGGATTCTCCATCCAGATCCCGCGTTACGCCACGCCGCTCTCGCCGCCCATCGGGGAATGTTGGATGTAGGATCGGCCACCCTCGATCAGATTCTCGCCGCAGCGGCGCAAACCCCCGATCCGGCAGCGCGTAGCCAGCTCGTGACCACCTACTGGGAATCGAGTGTCACCCGGGTTTATGGGTATCTGGAACAGCAACTAGCGACCGGCGCAACCGTTAGCGGCCGGCTGCTGCGCCTCCCCAGCCTGACGGGCTGGATGCGCCATCTACGGCTGGATGGGGTGGACCCAGCCGCCCCCTTCCCGGCCATGTTGGCAGAGGATGCGCCGACATTGCTGGCGGAGGAAGGACTAGCAGAAGCCCTAACCCGCCTACAGGGGTTGCCGATCCCATTACCAGACTCGATCTATCGCGCCTTTGCGGCGGCCAGCTCCACCGAGCGGCGCAGCCAGATTCATGCCGGGTTACGGGCCGGCGAATCACCCGTCTCGATCATGCACCTATTACGCCTCTTGGCCTGTTGTGAGGCGGACGATCCCGCCTATCCACGGTTCGCCCGCCGATTGATTGGGCAGCTCCTCCAACCGACCAGTGCTAAGTGGTTCGAGGCGTTTCAGACCGTGTTGGCTTGGGCGATGACGGCGATGCCGCCGGACGATGCGCTGCCGACGGACACCCGGCCGCTGTGGTTAGCGGCCGGGTGGAGTCACGCGCATCGGATTTTTGCCGGCTTGATGCGCTGGCAGGTGCCCGCCGCGACGATCATCCAGGATTTCGCCCACTGGCGCGGGCTGGCGCAGGAGTCCCTCGCCCGCGTGTCCCTGCCGGATGACATAGCTACCCAGCGGCTAACCTGGGAAACTTTCCTTTTGGATGGATTAGCCTACAGCGCCAACCCAGTGATCAACACCGATCCCCCCTTGCAACGTGCCCTCCAAAGGTTCGTGCAGTGGGACAGTGATCTGCTACACCCGGCGGTGCTACAGGATGTCGCGGCCTTAGCGAACCGGATGGGCACCTGGCTAGGTGCGGCGCGGGACACGCAGTACCCCCTCTTGCTCGGATCGGAGCTAGGGGCGATCCTCACGACGGCGGCGTTAGATGACACGGTACAAAGCGCCATTGACTGCCTGCTAACCGATCCGCGTCATCCGGAGGCGTGGCTGCATTTGCGCTGGATCGTGGGGACGCTCCCGCCGCAGGCGGCCCGCGCTCCCGCCTTCTATCAGCTACTACAGGAAACGGCCTTTGCCGCCTTAATCACCGATCATCCGCTGGCCGGCTGGATCGGGTGGGGGGGTGCGGTCCACCAAGCCCGTTATGATACGGGCCTGCGTACTCGGCTACACGAGCAGTTCGCGGCGGTCGTGCAGGCGGTGAAGACGCTAGGAGCGGATCAGCCGCGCGCCGCGCCCATCCCCGCCCTCGGCCATCTCACGCTGGAGTATATAGAGACCCAGCTAATCGAATGGGCGATCCAGCTAGCTGACCCCGCAAGTGAGTACCCCGGCCGGTTAGCCGCATTGTGGGACATTCTGCGGACCGAGTGGCCGGGCCTACTGGAGCAGCACCGCGACGAGGTTCAGTATATCATCGCGCAAACGCCGGTGGAACACACGGGAGCCCTCTGGCAGCTCTATCTTCGGCTCCGCGCGGCAGCATAGGCCATATGAGGGCTAAACCCCATAGGCGTCAAGTGAAGGATTTCACAATCTGGTGCGGGGAACTGCTTTTGCTAGGATAGCTGGTAGCGATACCATCTTATCCTGTGAAAGGAGTTCCCGATGCCTGATCTTCCGACAATTGAGCGCACCTTACAAACCTTATTCACGACGGAGGCGGACCAGATCGCCCGCCAAACGAGCCTGGTTCAGCGCCGCTCCAAGCTGACCGGTCCGCTGATCGTGCTGGTTTTGGGGGCCGGCTTTCTCCAGCACCCCACGGCCAGCTACAATATCCTCGCCCAAGTAGCGGCCGATCATGGCGTGTCTGTTACCCGCCAGGCCGTCCACGCGCGCCTGACGGCGGCGGCGGTCGCCTTCTTCCGGGCTCTCTTCCAGCGCAGTCTGGACCTGTTGCAGCAAAGCGTGCGCTTGCCGATCCCGATCCTGACCCAGTTCCGCGCCGTCTACTTGCTCGACAGCAGCCAGGTCGCCCTCCCGGAGGGGCTGGCGGAGCAGTATCCTGGCACGGGTGGGGACGGCCCGCAGGCCGGCATCAAATGGCAGGTGCTCTGGGAGGTGCTGGCGGGCAACTTGCGCGCGGTGCTCGGCCAGCCCGCCAAGCAGTCCGACCAACGGGCCGCTGCCACGCTGCCAGGGCTGGAAGCGGGGAGCTTGCTGCTGTGCGATCTCGGCTATGTCGCCTTGTGTCTCTTGGCCGCACTCATCGCGCACGGTGTCTACTTCATCTGTCGCTGGAATCCCCGCTTCGAAGCATTCACCCCGACAGGCCAGCCGCTGGATCTGCGGGATCACCTGGCGCGGTGCCCGACGGATCTGGTCGAACTGTCGCTCTGTGTGGGGGTGCGGGCGCAGTTGCCGCTGCGGGTGGTCGCCAGCCGGGTGCCGCCCCAGGTCCGGGAGCAACGGCGGCGACGCGCGCACGCGACCGAGAAGAAGCGCGGCTTCCAGTATAGCCAGGCGTATTTGCTGCTCTTGGACTGGAACATCTACATTACGAACGTTGCGGAAGAGCAGTTAAGCGGCGCGCAGGTGCGGCTCGTGTATGGTGCGCGCTGGCAAATTGAGTTGCTTTTCAAGCTTTGGAAAAGTGCAGGAGAACTGGCGAATGTGCGGGGGCAACAAACGGGGCGGGTGCTGTGCGAACTGTATGCGAAGTTGATCGGGCTGGCGGTGTTTGGCTACCTGAGTGCGCCGGTGCGGTTGACGGAGGAGGCGGAGTTGAGTCCGGTCAAGGCGTGGCAGGTCTGGCAACGGCAAAGCGGCCGGGTGGCGGCGGCCCTGCGGAGCGGGAGCGGGTTGGCCGGCATCCTGGCGCAGGTGTATCGGCTCTGGCAGCAGTTCGCGCTGAAGGAGCGGCGATGGGATCGGCCCACGACCTTCCAGGAGTTACAAGGCCAGCCCCTACAGAAGCAGCCGCAAAGCTACTGCCGCCCGCGCGTGTCAACTAGCGGGCTAACCGAGTTTGTGAAATCCTTCACTTGACGCCTATGGGGCTAAACCCAACATTCGTGCAACGAGGGGCAAGGTAACATGACAGTAGTAGCCTCACGTTTGAAGGCTTTCGCCCTTGCGTAATCCCTGGATAAAGTTAGAGCAGTGGCGGTCCAGAGTACGGTCAGGATGCGATCCCAGAGGCCGGGGAACCCGGAACAGCCCGCCACAGCACGGCTACCCAAGCGGGGGCAGCGCGCTCCGGTGTGTTGCGGATGTTTCCCGCCTTTATACATTAAAGCCATCTGCTACCGGGTAGTTCACTGAGATTTTCTATACCCGTTGCTAATTTTACGTATGCTCCACGCTGGGACAAAAATCTATGTTGATCTGCTATTGACTCTTATTATGCTTTCTGGTATACTAGCTGTGATACTTCGCTCAGGATTCACTATTCTGAGACCCCGCGCCTTGATCCCACTTGGCGCGTAACGGTAGCGCTACGATCCCGAAGGAGTCCCGTATGTTGCGTGCTGCCCGGCACCCCCATTCTACCGCCCGTCCCCCCCTGCCCCGGCGCGGCCGCAGCTCCCATCGGTCTGGCCTCCTGCTCACCCTGTGTCTCCTTGCGCCTTTAGTCGTCAGCACCTTGAGTCCCCTCGCGCCCACCTTTAGCGCAGGCGCGCCTGGTTCGCCCACGACCCTGGTTACGCCCCCCGCCGCGACCCTGACGCCCCCGGCTACGACCGTGACACCTAGCGCCGATCCGACTCCGCCCGGCCCGCCGCCCACGTACACCATCCCGGTGCCGACCCCCGCGCCCACCCAGACCCCGCCCCCGGACACGAATTACC
>JALYUO010000137.1 GCA_030853735.1 Chloroflexota bacterium | reverse complement strand
GGCTATCGCCGCGCTCCGCTGCTCACGCCCGCCGCTTCAGGCTCGCCGCTAAGGGCCAGTCGGCGGGCCTAGAGTGTCCAGTAGCAGAACCGATGGGCTGTAGTAGGACTTTGCATAAGCCCTGGTCGGCAGTCGGCAGTCGGTGGTCGGTGGTCGGTGGTCGTCAATTCAGAGCTCAGCACTCAGCACTCCGTCACCATTCCGCAATCCGCAATCCGCATTCCGCAATCGCCTCACTCCATCTCGCCCCAACTGCGGCCATGCTTGGTCTCGACGCGCAGGGGGACGTTCAGGGGGAAGGCGGTTTCCATGGTGTGGCGCACCAGCGTGTCTACGGCGGGCAATTCGGCTTCGGGTAGCTCGAACAACAGTTCATCATGCACCTGGAGCAGCATCCGGCAGGCTAGGCCACGGGCACGCAGCTCGCGGTGCAGGCGGATCATGGCGATTTTGATGATGTCGGCGGCGGTCCCTTGCACCGGCGCGTTGATGGCCGCGCGTTCGGCGGCTTGGCGCACCCCGCCGTTGCTGCTGGTCAGTTCGGGCATATAGCGGCGGCGGCCCAGCAGGGTCATCACATAGCCGGTCTGCTTGGCCTCCGTCAGTGTCTCATCGAGGAAGTGGCGAATTTTCGGATAGCGCGCCCAGTAGCGTTCGAGGAAGCTCTGCGCCTCCTGATGGCTGAGGTTGGTGTCGCGGGTCAGGCCATAGGTGCCCATGCCGTACAGCACGCCGAAGTTGATGCGCTTCGCCAGATAGCGCATATCGGGCTGCACCTCAGCCAACGGCACATCAAACAGTTCGGCAGCCGTCGCCGCATGAACGTCACCGCCGCCCCGGAAGGTCTCCACCAGCGTATCTTCGCCCGTCATGTGGGCCAAGATGCGGAGTTCGATCTGCGAGTAGTCGGCAGCATAGAGGATGGCCGGGCGTGGCAGCAACGGCTTGGCCGAGGTGTTATCGGCCACGAACGCGCGGCGGATGACACGGCCCGCCTCAGTGCGGACGGGGATATTTTGCAGATTGGGATTGGACGACGACAGCCGCCCGGTGCTGGCGACGGTCTGATTGAACGAGCTATGCACGCGCCCGGTGTCGGGGTTGACCAGCAAGGGCAGCGCGTCCAGATAGGTGGATTTCAGCTTGTTCATGGAGCGCCATTCGCTCACCAGGTCAATAATCGGGTGCAGGTGGCGAATATTATCCAGCACTTCCTGGCTGGTCGAATAGCCGGTCTTGGTGCGCGACTTGCCGGCCAGCGCCAACTCCTCGAACAAAACTTGGCCCAACTGCTGCGACGAATTGATGTTGAAGGGGTGATTGGCGTGGGCAAAAATCTGCTCTTCCACGTCGTGCATCTTAGCGAACAGTTCACCCGATAGGCTTTGCAGCAACGGCACGTCCACATAGATGCCGGCCAATTCCATCGCAGCCAGCACCGGCACCAACGGCATTTCTAGGTCGGTGAACAGGCTCCACACAGCGGGCATGGCTTCCAGTTCGGGCACCATAGCCCGTTCCAGGCGCAGGGTCATGTCGGCATCGGCGGCGGCATACGCGCCCGCTTTGATCGCCGGCACCTGGTCGAAGGTGATCTGCCCACGCCCACTGCCAATCAAGGCGGTGATGGGGGTCATCTCTACGCCCAGCCGCAGCGAGGCTAGGTCTTTCAGCCCTTTCGAGCGTTCGCCCAGCAGGTAGGCCACGATCATGGTGTCCACACCCAGGCTGTCGGGGTTCACCGGGATGCCGGCGCGCTCCATCACCATCAGGTCATACTTGGCGTTATGCGCGTCTTTGCGCGGCGACTCGGCGGCGAAAATCGGCCCCAGCACCGCCTTGACGGTCGCCAGCGACACCTGTTCCAGCGCGGGCTGATCCGGCAGCGCCAGGTGCGCGATGGGGATATAGTAGGCTTCGCCCGGCGCGGGGGCCACCGAAATGCCGACCAGATCGGCCAGCATTTCTTCTTTGCTGGTGCTTTCCACATCCCAGGCAAAGTGGTCCACGCCACGCAACCGCTCGGCCAGCGCCGTGAGTTGCGCCTCCGTCGTCACCAGGGTGTAGCCCGCCGGCATCACGCCCGCGTCCGCCGCCGTCTCCACCGCGTCCATCGTGGCCTGCGCCGCTTCGTCGGGCAGCAGGCTCAGTTGCTGCGGGCGACCATTGGGGACGGCACGTTGCGGGGTGGCGCTGGGGGCGGGCGGGTTCGCGGCATTGCCGGGGATCTTGGGGATCAGGCGCAGGAACTCTAATTCGCGGAACAGGGCAATCAGCCGGTCACGGTCAATATCCGCCGCGCGGCACAGTTCGGGGTCCAGCGTTAACGGCACATCGCGCACGATGGTCGCCAGGACTTTGCTCTGGCGCGCCTGATCCGCATTGGCGCGCAACGCCTCGGCGGCTTTGGCCGGCTTCACCGCGTCCAGGTGGTCCAGGATGCTTTCCAATGAGCCGTATTGTTGCAGCAGCGCAGTGGCCGTCTTCTCGCCGATGCCCTTCACGCCGGGAATGTTGTCGGACTTGTCGCCGGTCAGCGCCTTGTAGTCGGGAATCAGCAGTGGGCCGAAGCCGTAGCGCGCTTCCACCGCCGTCAAGTCGTACAGTTGCGTCTCGTTGAAGCGATTGCGCCCGGTGGGGGTCAGGACGTGCGTGGCCGCCGTCACCAGCTGCAACTCGTCGAGGTCGCCCGTGACGACCAGCGTGCGGATGCCCTGCGCCTCGGCCTGCACCGCCAGCGTGCCGATCACATCGTCGGCCTCGAAGCCGGGCTGCTCGAAAATCGGCGTGTGCAGCGCATCGAGGATCTCGCGCACGCGCCCGATCTGCTGCCGCAAGTCGTCGGGCATCGAGGCGCGGGTGGCCTTGTAGTCGGGCGATAGCTCATGCCGGAAGGTGCGCCCCCGATCAAAGGCCACGGCCAGGTACTCCGGCTGCTCCCGCTTCAGGGTGTCCAGCAGCATGGTAGCGAAGCCCAGCACAGCATTTGTCGGCTCGCCCGCTTTCGTCATCATGTCGGGCGGCAGCGCGTGATAGGCGCGATAGATCAGAGCGTAGCCGTCCACCAGCATCAAGGTGGGGCGGTCGCTCGGCACAGGGGTGGGGTCAGTGGTCATGATCTATTATAACCCTTTCGCCCGATTCGATCCACGAAGGACACGAAGCGTAACTGTTCAGTCTACATCTGTGGGCGGATCACATGGCGGGATACAGGGTAGTCGCGCACGGTTGTGCGCCGTACTCGTTAGCTGGTGGCGATCCCGTGG
>JALYUO010000125.1 GCA_030853735.1 Chloroflexota bacterium | reverse complement strand
CAGCAGGGCGGCGGCGGCGCGGATATTGGTGCGGTCGTCGGCGGCGAGCGTTTGGCTGCTGAGGCCCAGTTGGGCGGCGGCGCGGGCGAGGCCGGTGCCGGTGGGGGGGGTGCGGAGGCCCATGATCCCGACTTGGCCGTAGCTATTGGGTGCGCCGTGGCGGCCGTCGGCGTGGGTTTCGGTCCAGGCGATGGCGGCGAGCAGGGCGGGGGGTACGCCGAACTCTGCGCCGGCGGCGGTGAAGGCGCTGGGGCGGTCGGTGGTTGTGCCGCTTGGCTCCGCCTGCCGGCTGGGGGCGGCTTGTAGCCCGGCGGTGGGTTGGCTGCTGAGGATGGCCGCGAGGGCGAGTAGGCCGGCGATGGCGGCGCGGCGGGTGGTTGGGTGCATGGGTTTGGCCTTTCCTGGCGACGGGCGACGGGCGACGACGGGCGACTGGAACTCGCCGCTACCGCTACGAAGCCCGCCTGCGCGGGCTGGAGATGGGCGATGTTGGTCAGGGTTACGGCTACGCAGCCTGCCTGGGCGGGCTGGAGATGGGCGATGTTGGTCAGGGTTACGGCTACGCAGCCTGCCTGGGCGGGCTGGCGATAGGCGATGTCGGTCACGATTACGGCTGCGTGGCCCGCTTGGGCGGGCTGCGATGGCGCTGGCTAATGTTGCGCTTGTTATAGGAACGAGTGAGTGGGGCTGTGGTTGCGGATAAGGGTGTGTGGGTGGGCATAATTCGTCCGCCTGTGCTGTTGTTCTGTTACGCGCAGGGTCGGGCCTGTCACGATGCAGGGGTGCGGGTGACTATTTGGGGGTAAATCGGGGGGTGGCCGGGTTCTTTGCTGCGCTCAGTCGTCTGTCAACGGCTTTTTGTCCTGTTCCGGCCATTGCCGCCTCCGGTCCCGCGCACAGCCGTGCGCTGCTACAGCCCTACGCCGCTGGATACATAGCGCTGGTTGGTCTATTCAGTAGAGCGTCAACGCGGTTTTGTCCTGTTCCGGCTCTTGTCGCCGCCGGCCCGCGCAATGAATTGCGGCGCTACACAGCTGCTCTGAGGCGCGCAAGGGGTTAATCTGCGCCTACGGCTAGGGGGCGGGGGGGTTCGCCGGCGGGGCGGGCGGCGGCTTGGGCGGCGCGGTTGGGAATGAGGAAGGCGAGGATGAGCAGGAGGCAGGTGCCGAGGGTGACGAGCCAGAAGACATCTTGCATTCCGGCGGTGCCGGCTTGGGCGGCGAGCTGGGCGCGGGCGGCTTGGAAGGCGGGATTGGTGGGGTCGGGTTTGACCCCCGGCGGCAAGTGGAGGGTGCCGGCGTGGGCGGTGGTTTGCTGCACGAAGACGGTGGTGAAGACGGCTACGCCGATGGAGCTGAAAATCTGGCGGGTGACGGTGAACAGCGAGCTGGCTTTGGCGAGGGCCGGACCGATGATGCGCTGCATGGCGAGGGTTTGCACGGGGGTGCTGGTGAAGCCGAAGCCGAGGCCGCGAATGATGAGCCAGGGCAGGAACCAGGCACCGTCGGCGCCGGCGGGCAATTGGCTGATGCCCCAACTGCTGAGAATGAGACAGGCTGCGCCGAGCAGGACAAAGTTCCGCACGCCCACGCGGTCGAAGAAGCGGCCACAGAGGGCTACGGCGACGGCGGCGGCCAAGCCTTGCGGCATGAGGGCTAGGCCCGCGTCGAGGGCGGAGAGCGGCGGGTTGCGGACCTGTTCGAGGAAGATGGGGATCAGGATCAGGCTGCCGAAGATCATCATGGAGACGACCCAGATGACTCCGCTACCGACGGCGAAGGTGCGTTCGCGGAAGAGGCGCAGATCTAGCACGGGGTCGCGGCTGACACGCAGTTCGTAGAAGGCGAAGACGGCTAGGACGAGCGTGCCGAAGGCGATGCAGGCCCAGACCGGCCAGTAGCCCCAGCCGTTGGGCATCCCGCGTGGGTTGAGCACGGTTTCGCTGCCGGACTGGGCCTGACTGACCAGGGTGAAACCGTAGACGATGGCGACTACGCCCAGGATGGACAAGACGAGGCCCACCACGTCAAAGCGGGCCCCGGCGACGATGGTGGGCTTTTTGTCGGCGGGGAAGACGCGCCAGGCCAGCACGACGGCCAGGATGCCGACCGGCACGTTGACGAAGAAGATATATTGCCAGCCGAGATTATCGTTGATCAGGCCGCCGATGGTGGGGCCGAAGGCGGGGGCCAGCAGGACGGGGATGCTGACGATGGCGCTGGCGACGGCCCGTTCGGACGGGGCAAACGCGCCGAAAGCCAGCGCCTGGGCGAGCGGGAAGAGCGCACCGCCGCCGATGCCCTGGAGCAGCCGGAAGCCGATGAGCATCCGTTCGTCGGTGGCGATGCCGCAGAGGAGGGAGCCGAGCGTGAAGAGGGTGAGGCAGGCGATGAAGAGGCGCTTGATGCCGACGCGGTTGCTGAAATAGCCGGCGACGGGGATGACGGCGGCCTGGGCGAGGAAGTAGCCGGTGATCACCCATTCGATGGAACTGAGGGTGGCCCCCAGCGCCTGGGACATGGGGATCAGGGTGACGTTGACCACCGTGTTGTCGAGCACGGCCATGAATAGGCCGAGCGCGGCGGTGAGCGCGATCACATATTTGCTCCGCATGGCGGTTCCTACGGGCGCTAGCCCGGCCTGGCGATCTGCCATTCGCTCTGTCTCCTGCCGTTATTGTCATGTCTCGCGGTCTGCCGTTGGCGGCACCGGGTAGATTACGCGGTGCTGCGGTGGCTGGATCTACTCTCTCTCCTCTGCGTCGGGGGTGCGGAGCGCCGACCTAACCCCCCACCCCCTTCCCTACGAAGGAAGGGGGAGCGCGACGGGCTATCTCTATGCCTCGTGTAAGCTGGTGTACGGGCGCAGCAAGCAGCGCGGCTACAGGTTGGGGGCAACGGGGAGGGGCGCAGCAAGCAGCGCGGCTACAGTTGGGCGGGGGCAACGGGGAGGGGCGCTGCTTGCCGCGCTGCTACAGCACGACCGATAAAATCTGCAAGGCTTTGTCTGGCCTTTGGGCTGCGCGGCGGGGTGGCATAAGATTTGCGCGTGGGGTACAATGGGGGCACCGCGCTGATGCGCTGCCGATAGCTGGGATGGGCTTACAGAGAGGGATCGATGCTGATGAAATACGCACTTTTGCTGCTGGGCGCGCTGGCTTTGCTGGGGGTGGCGCTGATGACGGGCGGGGGCGTCCAGGCGGCGGCGCTGCGGCAGGTGGCTACACCTCTGCCTACGCCGGTGACGAGCGATAATACGGGTGTCAACGGCACCGGGCGGCCCGGCGTGGTCGGCAGCCCGGTGCAACCACCGAGTACGCCGGGCGGGCAGGGTAACGGTGCGCCGCCGGGGCCGGGGGGCGGTGCGGCGGTGGACCAGGGGACGGGCAGTGTGGGGGCCAGTGGGGGCCAGAGTCTGGTGCCTGGTCCGCCGCCCGCGAACCTAGCGGGGCCGGAGCCGAATATGCTGATCGGTTATGTGCCGGCCATCTTGCTGCCGCTGGGGATTATCGGGGCGCTGATTGGGGCGTTTGTCGCTATTCGGCGCGAGGGGCAGAAGGCCCAGCGGCAGCGGCAGCGGGGGACTGCGGGGGGCGAAGCGGTCACTACCCATTTGCCGCCGCGTTAGGGCCGGCGCGTTTTGATCCGCGCAGGGCCGCGTGACGAGTTCTGAGTTTTGAGTTCTGAGTTCTGAATTGGGGACGGGTTTGCTCCGCGTAGGGCCGCGCAGGATCGCGAAGAACGACGGATTGATTCGCGCGGAGCCGCGAAGCGGGTGTTCAAGAACGGGCCAGCTATAGTAATTCAGCTAATGATTTAGAAATTAAGCAAGAGGAGTTTGCACCCCCAGGTGCGAACGACGCGCCGCCTTCGGAGTTTGCACCCCCAGGTGCAAACTCCTCAGTTGGTGAGGCCAACCACTTCTCCAGATCATTATCTGAATGACTATATTTCCCCGCATTCGGACTTGCACTTGGCGTGCGCGACTCAGGGCATAACGCAAGAGGCAGGGCTGTACAAGCCGAGTGGTGTGACGCACTGAGGAGCCGCCTGTGGCCGCCGATGCAAACGTTATCACCGTGTACCTGGAGGTCGGGACGAAACGCACGCTAGCCGGAGCCTGCGATTGGCCGGGCTGGTGCCGGGGCGGGCGCGACGAGGCGGGGGCGTTGCACGCGCTGCTCGCCTATGGACCGCGCTATGCGCGGGTGTTGCACGCCGCCGGGCTGCACTTCGATGCGCCGACCGCCGTCGCGGACTTCAACGTGACGGAGCGACTGGCGGGCAAGGCGGGCACCGATTTTGGTGCCCCAGATGTTGCGCCCGCCGGCGATGGCGCGCCCGTGGATGCTGCCGAATTAGGGCGCTTACAGACGCTGCTGCACGCCTGCTGGGCGGCGCTGGATGCCGCCGCAGACCTGGCGACGGGGAAGGAGCTACGCACCGGTCCCCGTGGCGGGGG
>JALYUO010000119.1 GCA_030853735.1 Chloroflexota bacterium | reverse complement strand
GCCCCGCCCACACCCAGACGGTCCTGCTGCTCGACGGCGTGACCGAAGCCCTCAAACACGCCTACCTCGCCGCCGACCTGCTGGCCGCCGGTGTAGCCCCGCTGCCGCGCATCCACCTCTGGCTGCTGCCCACCGACAGCGAACTGGCCCCCCTGCTGGCCCACCCCGCCGGCCGCGCCCTGGTCCAGCCCACCGCGCTCTATGCCCTCTTTGGTCCCGCCGCCGGCCCCTTCCTCGAATCGCCGCCCGGCCTCGCCGCCCTGCTGTCCCTCGCCGCCATCGCCCCGTCCCTCGCCGCCCGCTTGCCCCTGCTCGCCGCCGACAGCGTCCTCATCCAGACCCCCGCTGGCGGCACCGTCGTCCAAGTGCTGACCGGCGCGCTGGCCCGCCTCTAGCCGGCACCCGTTCCTAATTCAGCAGGCCGTCCCCGAATACGGAACGAATACCCGAATAGAGTGGCCTGAACCCGCCACTTGGCTTGTAGCCCGCAATCTTCGGCTGCCCCAGCCGCCGGCGCTCCCCGCCGGCCTCGATCCATTCGGGTATTCGTTCCGTATTCGGGGACGGCCTGCGCGGGGGGGCGCGGTGCTAGATGGACCCACGCCGCCCGCAGTCACTCCTAGACTGACCACTTAGGGCATCCCACAAAAATAGGCATCCCGTCCTTTACCAGGATCTTCGTGATCCTTCGTGTCCTTCGTGGATCAATAAATCCTTCGCGGTGTAATCCGTCGTTAGGAACGGCGGTCAGGAGTCGAGCAGTTGACTCTACGCCGACTCCGCGTTATGATAGAGGCAGCCACCCCAGCGCGGCGGCCCGTTGTCCTTGCACCTGCGAAAAGGAGCCGACCCATGCCGACCCACGCCGACCACACCGCCACCGACCACGACCACCGTCCCCAAGCCCCCGAATCCGCGACCCCCACCCCGGCGGACGCGCAGCCCGCCGTCCTGCCCGCCCTCGCCGGCGATGCGCGCCTCAGCGGCCGGGCCAATGCGCCGGTGCGCGCCGCCACCCTGCAACGGCTGCAGCAGACCATCGGCAATCGGGCCACCCAACGACTGATCCAGCGCCAAGCGACTGCCACGGCGGCGGCCGCCGATCCTGCGGCGACCGATCCCAACTACCAGAACAGCTATCACCGCGTCGCCGCCGACATCACCAGCGCCTTTGAGGGCGGCCACACGGACTCACTGCAAACCGCCGACTCCGGCATCGTCAGCTACGGCAAGCACCAAGCGACGCTCAGTTCCGGCTCCCTCGGTGACGTGCTGCAAGCCTATGTCGGCCTCTCCAAGACGGCCACCGCGACGAGCCTAAACGACTATATGCCCCGCGTGCAAAAGAAAGATGCCGCCTTACGCAGCGACAAAACCTTTCTCAGCTTGCTCCGCACCGCCGCCGGCGATCCGGCGATGGATCAGGCGCAAGATGCCGTGTTCACCAACCGCTACTGGACCCCGATGGCCGCCGCGTCGGCGGGACAAGGCATTCAATCGGCGTTGGGCTATGCTATTTTCTATGACACCAATATTCAGGGCGGCCACGCGGATATTTTGGCGCGCACCCGCGAGAAGCTAGGCGGCGGCATTGGGGATAAGGTGAAGGATAAGCCGATCACCGAGCAAGAGTTTCTCAAGACCTATTTGGAGGAGCGCGAGGCCCGCCTGCTGCGCCTTAGCGCCGCCGCCGCGAAAAAGGGCAAGACCGCCGATGCCAAAATGCTGAAGGCATCCACCTATCGCACCCGCGAACTGCTGGCGCTGGTCAATGCCGGCAATCTGGACGTGCATGGCGGCCCCGACGGTACGCTCCAAGTGCATGGCCGCAGCGTCACCGGGCTGACCGAGGGGGCCACCGTCAACGGCGAAGCCACGCCCGTCCAGCCGCTGACCGTGCAGCGCGCCCCCGCCGCGCCGCAAACCGCCGCCGCCGCCGACACCGTGCCGCCCGACATCGCCGGCCTGAACCTGCTGTCCAAAGCCCAAGCCGGCGCGATGACCCTGCGCCGTGAAGATCCTCATGTGAAGTTCACCAGTGGGCGGCGCGGCATCGAAGACCAGGCGCGGGCCATGGCCCAGAACGTAGTGGGCGGCGGCGGGCGCAACTGGATCGGCACCACCTATGCCAAAGGCGGCCCCGCCCAGCAACTGCAAAAGTGGGTAGACGAACATCCCAAAGCGCGCACCCAGAGCGCCGTGCAAAGCGGCCTGCTGGGCGTGATGCAAGCCATGTCGCCCGCCGAGTTGCTGGGAGTGAGCAAACATCTGACCGGCGAAGCCTTCGACGTGCAGCCCAACAGCACCACCACCAAGCTGATCAACGCCCTGCCCGGCCTCACCCAATTCCTGCCCCGCGAGGGCAAACTGCTGCGTTGGCACATCTATATCAAAGAATAGAAAGGCCATGATCATGGCGGAACAACTACAAATCACCCTCGATGACGATGCCGCCCAACGGCTACGCCTGCTGGCCGTCGCGCCCCAACAGCAGGGCGAACTCCTATCTACCCTCATTCGCGCCGTCGCCGCCGACTCGCCACCAACCGCCGACTCGCCGCCCGCCCCCGCCGCGCTCACCCTCGCCGCCCTCGCCCAACGCATCGGCCAACTCGAAGCCGAAGTCGCCGAACTCAAAGAATGCTGGGAAGAACTGGAAGACGCAGGCTGGGCCCGAGTCTACCGCGAAGATAAAGCCGCCGATGCCGCCGAGAATGAGGTGATACCGCTGGAACAAATAATGGTCACAGCAGGCTAGAGGCGCACATGATCTATAAAGTTGGTTACACCCGCCGCGCGCAGAAGCAACTGGATGGGCTACCGGCTAACATACGATCCGCGATTTACGATGCAGTGGTGGCCCTTGCTCAGAATCCACGACCGCCCGGCTGTCGTAAGCTGCACGGCGAAGAGTCATGGCGCATCCGGGTGGGTGATTACCGGGCGATTTACGACATTGACGATCCGGCGGGCACGGTTACAGTCACGCGCATCGCGCATCGCAGCACAGTTTATCGGATCATTTTCCTGTTCCTCTAATTTTTAGCCCCCCTTGTGCGAAGGGACACCACAGCATGACACAGCAACTCACGACGACACCCGACGCGCCGTTAGCCTCGCCCGACCTCAGCCTCGCCGCACTGCTCCAGCGCGTCGCCCAACTAGAGGCCGAAGTCGCCGACCTCAAAGAATGCTGGGAAGAACTGGAAGACGAGGGCTGGGCCCGAGTCTATCGCGAAGATAAAGCCGCTGATGCCGCCGGTGAAACACCGATCCCCTACGAGCAGGCACTGGCCGAAATCGGCTACCATCGTCCCTAATCCACAGCCTGCCAATCACACCACCCCACGACCACCCCCCCAAAACCCTTCGCGCTTCTTCGCGGCCCTGCGCGGATCAAACTATCGTTCTTCACAGCGACCCCCAACCCTTCGCGCTTCTTCGCGGCCCTGCGCGGATCACATCGTCCCGTCCTTCGTGATCCTTCGTGATCCTTAGTGGATCAATAATGCGCGCCCTGTGCGCCTTCGCGGAGAACACCCGTCTTAATCTTTGTGTTCTTTGTGGCTTTGTGGTGAGAAAAATGGCCCTTGACCCCCATCCCCCGAACAGGTACAATGCCAGGGATCGGCGGGCTACGCCGGGGTCAGGAGCGCCGCATGAAGCTGATTGTCCAGATACCCTGCCATAACGAAGAAGCCGCGCTGCCCATCACCATCCCCACCATCCCGCGCCACATCCCCGGCATCGATCAGGTCGAAATCCTGATCATTGACGACGGCAGCCGCGACCGCACCATCGAAGTCGCCCAAGCCCTCGGCGTAGACCATGTCGTGCGCCACACCAGCAACCAGGGGCTGGCCGCCGCTTTCCAAACCGGCCTCGATGCCTGCCTGCGCCTGGGAGCCGATGTCATCGTCAACACCGATGCCGACAACCAATACCCGCAAGACCGCATCCCTGACCTCATCGCCCCCATCCTGCGCGGCGAGGCCGACATGGTGATCGGCGACCGCCAAGTGGGGGCCATTGAGCATTTCTCGCCCCTCAAAAAGCTCCTGCAAGGCATGGGCTCGCGCGTCGTGCGCGCCGTCTCCGGCACCAACGTGCCCGACGCGCCCAGCGGCTTCCGCGCCTTCTCGCGCGAGGCCGCCCTGCGCCTCAACGTCATCACCCGCTACACTTACACCCTCGAAACCATCATCCAGGCCGGCAAAAAGAACCTCGCCGTCGGCCATGTGCCCGTGCAAACCCACCCCGTCATGCGAAAATCGCGCCTCGTGCGCTCCGTCCCCGACTACGTCAAAAAGTCCGGCGCGACCATCGTCCGCATCTGGATTCTCTACGAACCGCTCAAAGTCTTCTCCTACATCGCCGGGGTCTTCCTCGCCATCGGGGGCTGGGGCGTGTTCTGGCTGCTCGTCCACTGGATCTTCGATGAACACGGCAACTGGCGCGCCACCTTCACCGGCCACCTGCCCACCACCTTTATCACCGTGCTGGCGCTCGTCTTCGGCATCCAGATCTTCCTCATCGGCCTCGTCGCCGACATCCTCGCCGCCAACCGCCGCCTCACCGAAGACACCCTCTACCGCGTCAAACGTATGGACCTCGAACTCTCCGCCCTCAGCCGCAACGGCCAACCCCCCAGCGCCGCGCACCAAGCCCCCGGCCTTGACCCCGCGCCGGCCCCGTCTGACAGCCCACCCTCCGACGGGCCACCCCTGCCCCGCGCCGCGCCGCCTCAGTCCTCCGATGGACGCTCGTAGGCGGGAGCCGGCTCGAAGAAGCGCAGTTGCCGGCTGCCGGTGCGCTTGCTCTCGCCCCGCACCGATTCCCATTCCACAAAGTGACCGTTGCCTAAATCCGTCAGGCGGCTGATCGCGGCGCTCGTATCGCCAATTTCGATGCCGATCCAGCGCCGCCCCAGCTTTTCCGCAGCATAAAACGTGGTGCCTGATCCGCCAAATGGATCGAGTACCCGGTCACCGGGGTTGGTCGCCAGCGCGATCAACCGTTCCAGCATAATCGGCGCAAGTTCATTCGCTCCGCGTGTCTTGTATTTGCTATGCCGCACCGGCGGAATATCGTCCCACAGGTCTTCCGCCGGGGTCCACAGTCGGCTGACGTTGCTATCCTCTAACTCCGCGCTCTCCCAGACCTCTGCGGGAACATCCAGCACATCCATCAGGTTCAGCCCCTGCGCGTTCAGCTTGTTACGGTGGCCGCCGTAATCGCGGATTTCCCCCCCACAATGGCGGCACACCGGAATGGGCACATAAATCTTGTTGAAAACGGCCGGCGCACCCTTGGTGTAATACAGTAGCCCATAGTGCGCCGGGGAGAGCCGCTGCCCACGCGGGAAGGCTTTGGGCATCCGGCAGGCGATCCAGTGCCGAAACAGCATTCCCTGACTGTTCAAGAAAGATCCGTACTCGATCAACCAGCGTGGTAGGTTAAACACAAACAGCGTGCCCCCCGGTTTCAACACCCGCACACATTCCGCCAGCCATTGGCGTGACCAAGCCAAATACTCCTCGGTTTGCCGATCATCCGAAATCCCCGCGCCGTAATCCTTGCCTAAATTAAACGGCGGGTCAGCAAACACCATATCCAAGCAACTCGCCGGCAACTGCGCCAAAAACGGCAAGCAATCCCCCTGATACAATTGCCCTAAGCCCGTGCGATAGACCAATTCATAGCCCGGCGTGGCGCTATCCGGGTCGGTTGTGGTGGGTAGGTGCTGCATAGTGGCCTCACTGCATTGTGTTCTCCTATCCTATAGCTTCCCACCAGCAAAGGCGGCAACAGACAAGACCATTTAGGACATTTTGCGTAAGTGTTCACCGGGCGCGCCTGGTTCTAACGCGATCTTGGGGTGGGGTAGGAGG
>JALYUO010000093.1 GCA_030853735.1 Chloroflexota bacterium | reverse complement strand
GCCGGCGGGGACGCAGCAAGGGCAGCCGCCCGACCAGAGCGGTGAGGCGCGTGGTCAGGGGCGCGAGGCGGGCGGCCAGCGGCGCGAACCGCCGCCAAAACGCCGCCGGAGCCAGGAACAGCAGCAGCGCCGCCGCCAGCAACAGGCCCAGCGCCCCGGCGATCAGCCACGCACGGATTGTTTGGCTGCTGGGCGCAGCCGCTTCGGGCACGGCGGCCACTTCCAGCGATTCGGTGTCGTAGCGGCGCAGCGCGCTGAAATAGCCGTCGTGGTAGCGGTTCACACTGGGGATGTTTTTGCCCGCCGCCCACAGATCATCAGTCGCCAGCGCCAAACGGCGCAACGTGGTCGCGTCGGCATCGGGCGCGTCCAGTTGCGGAGCCAGCTTCTGGATCAAGGCCGTGGCCCGCACTACGTTTGCGGCGGGGAAAGCATGGAACTCGCGATTTTCGCCGCCGCTTTCCAGCGGATACTCTTTCAGCCATTCCAGGATCGGCCAAGTGGAGCGCCGCAACTGCTCACTGCGCGCCCCCAGTGTGCGGCTCCAACTCATCAGATTGTCATCATAGCTCCGTAGCTGGGCAAAAAAGGTTTCACCCGACTGGGCATAAGGGATCATAGCCTGACCGAGTTCGATGCTACGCTGTATCTTGTCGTGCGCCTGTGCCAGCAGAACCGCGTGATTGCCGCCCGCGTCCCATTCGCCGGCTTGTGCGCGCAGTTCGTTGGGGATGATGGTCAGCGGGTGCGTTGCCAGGAAGCGATGATAGGCAAGTTCTTTTTGCTGAAAATCATAGCGGGCAGTCACGACCGCGATGCGCGTTTTCACCAAGTCGGTGCGCGATCCCTCTTCCCCGGTGACGACGGGCGGCACCGGGATGACGCGACCCAGCAGCACCAGCACGACGGCGGCGATCAGGGCGGCGGCGGTCCAGAGACGGATCATGCAGGATTCCCCTTTTGCGCGCTCAAATGCACCCCGATGGCGCGGCGGTCGCGCTTGCGCCACTGGTCCTCCCAGTAGGCCAGCCGCCAGGTGGGATAAAACACCGCTCGACTGAAGCCTTTGACCAGGGAGCGACTGAGCGCGTTGCGCGCTTGCCCGCCGGCCAACTGCTCGCGCCGCCAGTAGTCCACAATGTCATGGATTTGCCCCAGCAGGTGAAAGCTATACGTAATATCGCGCACGCCCAAGCCGTGGCCGTTGAAGATCCGGCGCAGATCGCCCGTGGTCAGGATCTGGATATGGCCGATATGGTCGCGCTTCCAGCGATGGATGGGCAAGCGCCGGCTGTGGCGCAACAACGCGAACAGGGTGCCCCGGTTGCCTTCGCAGGGCACAAAGCCGTGGAACAGCCCACCGGGCCGCAACACCCGCGCCACTTCGGCCACGGCCTGGCCCACATCGGGGACGTGTTCCAGCAAATCAAACAGCACCACAATGTCAAACGCGCCATCGGGATAGGGCAGATGGAGCGCATCGCCCAGCGTGTAGACAATCGGCCCGCCCGCCTCCGCCGCCTCGGTCAACGCCACGCGGCTGATGTCGGTGCCGTGCAGGTGCAGATCGGGCCGGTAGTGCGCGAACGCCCGCAGATTGCGCCCCGCGCCGCAGCCCACTTCGAGCAGGCTGCCCGTCCGCCCCGCCAATGCCGTCAGGCAGCGTTCCAGCCGCAGCGCCGCCAGATCGTGGCTGTCGGTCCGCAACCCGCCACGCCCTTCGACGGTGCGCGGATCTTCGTAGTCGAACTGGAAGGGCGACGGACCTCTCCCCCCCACCCCCTCCCCTACGAAGGGAGGGGGAGTAGACGAAGACGAAGCAATCTCCCCGCCCTTCGTAGGAGATGGATTGAGGGAAGGGCCGTCTACGTCTAACTCCCCCTCCCTTCGTAGGGGAGGGGGTGGGGGGGAGAGGTCGGCGCGCACAACAGGCGAGTGGCTCACGCGGGGGAGGTCTCCAGCAGGGCAAGGCACTCGATCTCCACGCGGGCGTTGCGCGGCAGGGCCGCCACGCCGATGGTGGAGCGGGCGGGCGGGGTGTCGCCCATATACGTCGCGTAGGCGGCGTTCATGGCGGCGAAATCGGCCATATCCACCAGGAAGACCGTCGTCTTGACCACCTGGGCCATGCTGGACCCGGCGGCAGCCAGCACTGCGCTCAGATTGTCCAACACGCGCCGCGTCTGGGCCGCGATGTCGCCGTCAATCAGTTGGCCGGTGGCGGGGTCGAGCGGAGTCTGGCCGGAGCAATAGACGAAGCCGTTCGCAACAATCGCCTGCGAATAGGGGCCGATGGCCTGCGGCGCGTCGCCACTGTGGATGGGGGTCTTGGGCATAGGGTTCCAGTAGAGCCGTCCTGATCAGGCCCGCGCCGGACCGCACAAGAAGGCTTGCAACTCCTCCAGATTCTGAAATACATGATCAGGCCGCTGATCGGGCGGCAAACCGGCCACTTCGGCGGGCCGCGTCACGCCGGTCAGCACCAGCGCCGTGGGCAAACCGGCCCGCTGCCCGCCGCGAATGTCGGTGTCGGCGCGGTCGCCCACCGCCAGCACTTGGTCGGGCGGCAGGCCCAACGCGGCCAGCGCTTGCAGGAACATGGCCGGCTCCGGCTTGCCCAGCACCACATCGGGCGGGCGGCCCACCGTCGTGCTGATCGCGGCGACAATCGCGCCCGCGCCGGGCCACAGTTCGCCGCCTTCGACCGGCAGGCTGGCATCCACGTTGGTGGCGATAAACCGCGCCCCGCGCGCAATCGCCAGCGCCGCCGTCCGCAGCTTGGCGTAGGTCACTTCGGTGTCGAGGCCAACCACCACGTAGTCGGGATTCTCGGCATCAAGCAAGAAACCCGGCGCGTCTAGCACCACCTGCGCGAGGTCGGGCGCACCGACCACATAGACCCCGGCTCCCTGCGGCGCTTTGTCGTGCAACCAGCGCGCCGTCGCCATCGCCGACGTGTAAATCGTCTCCACCGGTGCCTGGATGCCCAGCGCCGCCAGTTTGCGGGCCACACCGGGCGCGGTGCGCGTGGAGTTATTCGTGATCAGTATAACCGAAACCCCCGCCGCCTGCAAAGCCGGCAGGAACCCGGTCGCGCCCGGCAGCGCCGCGTCGCCGCGATACAACACGCCGTCCATGTCCAACAGGACGGCCTGGAATGGTAGTGTCTTCATGCGCTATAGAACGGGAAACCGGGCGGCAGCGCACGCGGCACCCACGGGGCGACGTGGAAGACGGGGCGACTCAAGTCGCGGCTACAGCTCTGCCGCCCGCCTGCGCGGGCTGTGACAGGCGGCGGTTGTAGCCGCGCGTAGCGAGCGCGGGGACGGGAACTGTAGCAGCGCTGCTTGCTGCGCGGGCTGTGACAGGCGGCGGTTGTAGCCGCGCGTGGCGAGCGCGGGGACGGGGACTGTAGCAGCGCTGCTTGCTGCGCGGGCTGTGACAGGCGATATGGTCTATGCAACAGGGGTGGCAGGAGGATCAAGGGGCAGAGCAAAAGAATCGCCGTAAATCTTCGCGCCCCTGCGCGGATCAATTCCTAATCCCATCGTTCTTCGTGATCCTTCGTGTCCTTCGTGGATCCAATCCTAACGTCCTTCGTGATCCTTCGTGCCCTTCGTGGATCAAAAACCGTCGTCATCTTCGCGCGTCTTCGCGGCCCTTCGCGGATCAAAAACCGTCTTCGCGGATCAAACAGGCTACTGCACCACCACGAGGTCATGCGGCGCGTTGTTCATGCGGCGCGCCCCATCGGCGGTCAGCACCACAATGTCCTCGATCCGCACGCCAAAGCGCCCCGGCAGGTAGAGGCCCGGCTCAATGGAAAAGGCCATGCCTGCTTGCAGGGGCTGGGTGTTGCCTTGCACCAGGTAGGGCGGCTCATGCGTGTCCAGGCCGAGGCCGTGGCCCAGCCGGTGGGTGAAAAACGCGCCGTAGCCCGCCTGCGTCAGGAAATCGCGCACCACGCTGTCCAGGTCTTGGCCGCTCATGCCCGGTTGGGCCGCCGCCACGCCCGCCGCTTGCCCCTGCTGCACTAGGTCGTAGACCGCGCGCATTTCGCCCTCCGGTGCGTGGCCCACCGCCACAGTGCGCGTCATGTCGGCATTATACCCGTCTAGTCCGCCGCCATAGTCCAGCACCACCAGATCGCCGACCTCGATAATACGGTCGCTGGCCGTGTGATGCGGTGACGCGCCGTTCGGCCCACTGCCCACAATCGGCCCCCACGAGATGCGGAAGCCCCGCCGCCGCAGCAGTGCGGCAATATCCTCGGCCACAGCGCGTTCGCTGCGCCCCGCGAAACGCAGCGCGCAGATCTCCGTGAACGCAGCGTCGGCCCGCGCCCCCGCCTCGACCAACGCGGCGACCTCGGCGGCATCTTTGATCAGCCGCAGCGGGGCCAGCGTCTCGTCCGCCGGGCAAAAGGTGACGCGCGGCAGGGCGGCTTGCAGGCGCAGCAGAAAGATGGCCCACAGTTGGTCGCTCACCGCCGCCGTGCCGGTGGTGCCGTTCTCCGGCGGGCGCAACAGCCCCGCGACCAGTTGCACGGGGTCGTCGGTCTCCGCCCAGGCGGCGACGCGCAGGCCGGCGGGCAGGCTGCCCAGACCGGCAGCCTCGAACGAGGGCACAACCAACTGCGCCGGCGCTTCCTGCGGCACGATCAGCACAGCCAGGCGCTCACTGCTATGCAGATCAAGGCCCGTCAGGTATTGCAGATCCGAGGAGGGGCCAACAAAGCAGTAATCCAGCCCGGCATGGCGCAAGCGGGCGCGCAGGCGCTCCAGACGAGCGGCGTAGGGCGCGGTGGTGGGGTCAACGGTCATAGGGGGCAGTCTCCTAACAACAGAATGCCGGGCTATCGCCGATCCGCCCCACACTGGAGCGGCGGCGATGCCCGGCAGCGGCGCGCTTATCGCTTGGGAGGCGCAGTCGCGGGGGCCGGCGCAGTCTTCTTCTCTTTTGGCTGCTTTTTCTTCTCTTTGTCTTTCGGACTCTTGTCGCCCATCGGATTGATCCCCTTTCGCAAGGTGCATGGAGCGGTAGGCAGAACCCGCCGGGGCGGGTGGGGGCACGCGCGGCGTGGCGTGCGTAGCCCCATCCTAGCACGGCCCCCTATCGCTGTCAAGTTTGTGCAGCGTTTCACAGTCTCTGCTACCGCCAACAGCGACCGCCGCTTCGCACCACTTGTGCAACCATTATGCCGCACCACCGGCCATCCACCATCGGCCATTAGACCGATCTCGCCCTCCGTCTATCGTGGTAGAGATACCCTTGCTACCGGCCACCACTGTGCGAGTCCTCTACTCTGATGGACATCCGCAAAAATATCCATTCCACTCTTCACATCTCTCTTCGCGTCGCTTCGCGGCCCTGCGCGGATCAAAATCGTCATCTCTCTTCGCATCGCTTCGCGGCTCTTCGCGGATCAAAATCGTCGTTCTTCGCGTTCTTTGCGCCTTTGCGGTGAAATCGTCGTTAAGGAGCCGCCGGGCGCAAGGCAAAGACCCACACATCGTCCTGATGGAAAGCGACCCCCACCTGATCCGGTCGCGCCAGCAGCACCGCCGGGTCCAGGATGCCCCCGCGCGAGCCGACAAACAGATAGGCCA